>NZ_PNDT01000130.1:0-2766 GCF_005886375.1 Pseudoalteromonas sp. S1727 | reverse complement strand
AAGGGGTTTACTCAGGCTTAATAAGGCACATGCGAATAGGGAATAACGGACTTATTATCCATCAAACAGCGACTAATCAATTAGCTGAAGTTACTTGGGCTAAATGATAAATTGCATTAGCTTATAAGCCGCACCAGCTTGCTATCGCAATACATTGCAATTAGTAGCAACGCAAGGGCAAGTAATGGTGTATAAATAAAAGATGCTACCACATCACCTCGCATAACGACGTTGAATATGATCGGTATCAAGATGATCACAGTTGCTATGATCCTATAACCGATGAGTAAGGCTTTGTTGAGCATGGGGCTAATCATTCTATTTGTTTATAGTATGAAGTCACTTTAAAAAATAATGACTAGCAGCACAAAAGCATAATATTCACCTAAATGGTGAATGACATTCATCTATTGAGTAATAAGCTCTGATTTTTTTAGCCAACTGATAAAACATTGTATATCGTGGCGTTCAGCATCTTCTTGCCGATAGAGCGCATACAATGATTTTGGGTAGCGCATAAATTCATTAAATGGTGCAACAATAATACCGTGACTCAGAGAGGCATTTTCAATGGGGAACATGGCAAGGGTCATACCTAAACCTTGTGTGGCAGCATTCATTGCGGAGTCGTAGTCATTAAAGGTAAGAGAACGCTTACTGCTAGTGAGTGTGACACCAACTGCTTTTGCCCATTGCTGCCACGCGTCGTCAACATAAGTAAAGTCAATTAACGGTAACTGATTAATATCTGTTAATAACTTTGGTTGGTGTTGGTTGGCAAACTCAGGTGAGCATACTGCAGCAACATGAATATCCATCAGTTTATGGGTGATTGTATTGGGCCAATTACCATCGCCTAGCCTGATTGCTAAATCAATATCATCATAGCGTAAATCAGACAACTTATTGCCGATCTCTATTTTGATTTCAATGTCAGGGTGTGCAGCCTGAAATGCACCAAGTTGCGGAATGATAATGTTACTGGCCAAAGTGGTGAAACACGATATTTTAAGAGCGGGCGACGAAAAACGATGTCGCAACTTTTTAGTGCCCTCTTCAAATTGATTTAGCCCTTGCTGAATATATTTTAGATACATATTGCCTGCTGGATTCAGTGTTACACCGCGGCTTTTTCGTTGAAATAAAGCAAACCCCAAATGCTCTTCAAGGGCTTTTATTTGATGGCTAACTGCTGACGGTGTAATAAATAGCTCTTCACTGGCGGCTTTAAAGTTTTCTAAACGGCCTGCTGCTTCAAAAATGCTTAACAGGTGAAGAGGGGGATATTTATGTTTCATTAGTAATGATGCCGATCTGCAGTTTACACAAGCATAAATTAAAAGTTGCAATAGGTGAATATAATTCAGCATATAATGTTTGAGAAATAAGCTAAGCATACTACTTCGAAGGCATCGCTAGCGCTTTATAACTTTTTAAATTTACGCCGTAAAAAGGTTACATGTGCGTGAAATTCTTTAATGTTTTATTTGCGATTAATTTCTTAATATTGATATTTAAAGATCGTTTCTTTTTAAGCTCGATCATTCACTACTGCGGTTATGTGTGTAAATAAAGTCGCGACGAGTCAGAAAGTTATGAAGGTTAGCCTTTAACTCGTTAGCATGTTAGTTTAGAGTTTTTACTTTAAATTATTGTTTTCAACCAGATGATAAGGATTATTATGAAGTTATTGTCAGCTATATTTGCATGTATGGCGCTTTCTATGGGCTCAGCTCATGCCACGACAGATTGCGAACCGGGGCAAAAAACAACTCAAGCATGTATTGATTCCATTAAGTTTAAAAATAGCGATTTTTATGATGCCAGTGGGGTGTTTTTAAAAGAAAAAGCCAAAGATGCGATCTTAGCTTTGCTTAATTATCATGGGTATCCTGTGTTTGACGGCATACGCGAAAAGATTTTTGTAATGGATTATAACAGCGGCAATTTTTTGAATGTTGGGTTGTCGGGCTTAATGTACGAAAATAACCAAACCAATCTCTATATGCTGTTGGATATATTTTTACTACCAAACCAGATGCTTGCAGAGCATTGGCATGTTGATGGTGAAACAACAGCAGCAAAACGTGAAGGTTGGTTAGTTCGTTGGGGGAAAAGCTATATTGCTGGGATAGGTGAAAATAATATGGCTGATCACCCTGAAGTGACGATCCCTAAAATACATTGGGATGGGAAAGTCTCTGCGCAACATATTGAGGTTGCCGAACCTGGTGATTTCTTGAATTTAAAGCAAGTGCTGTCTCCACATTGGCAAATGGCAGGAAACGAGGGGGCTATTATCACCGAAGTAGCAAACTTTGCTGATGGTAAAGCGGTTAAGCGCTCAGATCCTAAAATGAATTAATCCCACTATAAATAGGTCTTTTAGGCCCGAGAGTCGCTAGTACAGATTTTCATACTGTAGCGGTGGCACTCTTTCGTAATTTTAAACACTGATTATTTCTTATAATCAGTGTTTAAAACGAATTTAGCATCATGTGATTTCTCTGTTGCCTCTTATACAGCTTTGAATTTAACAATGTTTAGTAATACCAATCGGCTTAAATATTTAACCATTCTAGCGAGCTAAATAAAGCGCTAACGGCGTTATAAATTTTTCATGTAGAACAACTACATGTCAAAATTTATGCCTTGTTATCACTGTATTTATCTGTCGCTATAAATGGTCAGTAACTTAACACGATTGGTATAAAAAATATAATATATATAAATACAACCTTATCAAGGTGGTATTTTTTATCTTGC
>NZ_PNDT01000013.1:0-31789 GCF_005886375.1 Pseudoalteromonas sp. S1727 | reverse complement strand
CTTATATTGCAATATAAGGTTTAACTACATAAATAATCGTCCCTGTGCTAGGGTTAGTAGATACAAAAAAAGAAATAAGCCTTATGAATTATCAAATCGGACCTTGGCAATTTATTAAAAACCGTTGTGTGGTTGTTGCAGGTAATATAGAACGAGAGTTAGATCCGTTACTTGTTAAATTACTAATGCACTTTATTAGTAAGCCTCAGCAGATCATTGCCCGTCAAGAATTAGTAGAGCAGGTTTGGCAGCAAAGTTTTGTTGATGACAATGCGATTAATCGTGCAATCTCAGAGCTACGCAAGCAACTTTCTCACCCTATTGAAAAAGCCCCATTATTAAAAACTCATTATCGCAAAGGTTATAGCTTGACTGTGGTTGCCACGCCACTAGCTGTAAATGAACCACAGCATCAGCCGAACGCTATGACCTCTATTGATCATGTTCGTGAGGTAAGTCTTAATGCGACAAATGTAAGTGATATAAAGAGCGACTCAGAAATTGCCCCTGTGGTGCTTGCAGAAAGTAGTACTAGTAGCCAAGTAATAGCGACAAGTTACACTAAATCAAAACAATTTTACGTAGTTGCTGGCGTGTTGTTACTTGTTCTGATTACTGTAATTGTCAGTTGGCTGGTGATGAACAACACAAAGCAGCATCCACCTGAGCAAGGTGAGATCATAAAAACAACCGCAACAATTATTCCAAGCACATGGAATGTAGGTGCAGAAGCGGTGCCAGTTCTTTCTTTTGATAAGCAATATTTGGCCTACAGTAATACTGATTTAACTACTCAGCAACCCCATGCCTTTGTTAAGCGTATCGCCGATCAACGAGAAATAGAGTTGCATTACCAAGACTTCAATGTCTCTATTTTGTCATGGCAGCTTAAGCAGCATAGTGTATTGTTGCAGGCAACAAAATTATCTGAGCAGCAATGCTTAATGGTACTGGTTGATATTAGTGACTTTTTAAATCCTACCGCGGGGCGGGTTATTCGTGAGTGCGACTTACGTTATACCGGTTATGCGCAACTGGATGAAAGTGGTACATTCTTATATTTCAGTGAATTTAAAGACAAGCAAGGTGGCGCAGGGCTTTTACGCTATAACACTCACACTAAGAAAGAAACCACTTTAGTTCCAAGCTCTGACATATTGTATGGGGTATTGATGCCGCGTATTTCATCATCAGGTAAATACATAGGCTATATTCAATCATTGCAAGGTCAGCCATTTTCCTTTTTTACTTACAACTTACAGACGACAGAGATAAAGCGCTTTTTTCAGGGGCAGTCAAAAGGAATTAGCTTTGCATTTGATTGGCTACCTAATGAAGAGCGTGTGTTTGTTTCAGAGTATGACCGCCTAACGACTATTAATGTTGTTGATGGTAGCCATACGGTTCGTGAAATATCACCTTACCTGTCGGCTTATTATATAGCGGCTCAATCCGCTAATAGTTTTTACTTTTCGCCAGCACAAACCCAGCAGCTGTCGATATTTAAAGTCACTGATTTATTTTCGTCACAGATGCAAGGGCATTATTTATACCAATCAGAAGGTAATAACTACAATGCATTGCCGCTGCTTAGTGGACAGCAAGCCAGCACATTGTTTATTTCTAGCCGCTCAGGTAATGGTCAAATTTGGCTCGAGCAAGGTGACCAACAAGTGCAAATAAGTAACTTCACCGCACAGCATGGTACGCCTGATTTTGGTTTTGTAAGAATGGCCAGTAATGGCAAGTTTTTATTACTCAAAATTAATGAACAGCTCAACTTTTTTGATATTGAAGCGAAAAAGCTGCATAGCATAGCGGAGTTAAAAGGATTAAAAGTTGCAAGCTACGCATGGTCTGATAATAACGAGCAAATATGGCTAATTGAACAGCAGGATAAACGTTATCAATTATGGCAATTTAATTTGTTAACCCGTGAATTGGCTAAGCGTAATGATATTGCCCCTTATGCATTACTTAACGATAACCAAGGGCGCAGTTATGCTGTCACCAACGATGAGCTGATCCGACTTGCGGATGATACACGTTGGCAGCTTCCTGATGCTGCCCGTAGTACCTCGTTTCATGCAATTAATGCCGAGTATTTATATATTAGTGATGGTATCTCGCGAGTAGCTCGCTTTAATTTAACCAGCCACGCACTTGAAGAAACGCATGTTGATTTCAAGTCGTTTGCCTTTAATGTCACCGATAATAATGAGCTGCTATTCAATCGCCGAGATGTGAAAGATACACAAATAAAACTAGTCAGTTGGTAGGATTTAGCTGCCTGACACATATAGATATAACTAAAGCCGTGCTTGATTTAACAAGCGCGGCTTTACTTTTTGGGTTGGTAGCTAGCTACTGCGGTGCCTTTATTCCTGCGGAGTCACAGGCTTTTACTGTAAAGCTATAGCCATAGGGTTTGCTGTTATCTAAGGCTATTTCGACAATTTCGTAATCATTTAATTCGACAACTTTGGTATTTGTGGATTTTTTACAGCGTGAGTAGCTATTTGCTTCAAAACTGTAAGCAAAGATCGCGATTAGGCGCTTACTGCGTTCAAAATAGCCTTTAGTATCAAGGAAAGAATAGACAGCATTAGAAATATCGGTATCGCCTTCTGAAGTCGCGTCGAGAGTGATTAGCGGCTGCTTGTCAGTTTCTTGTTCAGACTCAGTTTGTTGTTGTATTTTTTCTGATATTTGCTCTATCGCTTGCTCTTGTTGTGCTTTTGGCTTGGTAGATAATTGCTGACTTTGAGAAAAGGTGGTTGTTATATCATCAATAACTTCGGTTGTGGGCTTACCATCAACAAACGAAAATATATTTAGGATCACCACGCTTGCAAGTACGAAGCGCAGTAGAGCTGTTAATAAAGGTGAATAACTCTGTGTGATGAATTTGATGCGATCAGAACCAAAAGGTTTGATCAACAACAGGGCGAGAATATACAGAGGTAAAAGTAATTGCAGGGCAAGTAATGTGGCAAGAGTGATCCCCAGTGCCCATGGCGGTAAATAAATTAAGGTTGCAAAATTATGAGTGTAATTTAACTGGCTCGCCGACACCATAGTGACTTCGTTAACAATACCGCTAGCGCTGGCGAGCACAAAGTTGGCTATCGTTGCGTAAAAAATTAGTATCAGTGCTTTACCGGCAAGTGAATGCCAGAGATGATTAAACTTAGGCCAAAACTCAACGATTAAAGCAATAATACTCAAGGCCGTGCAAAGCCAACCTGATTGCAACACAACGAGGCTGGCCAATGCGAGTAAATACAGTTTTTGTGCGGTACTTAAATTAAACCAAATAGCTTGGCCGCGCTTAAAAATACGCTTTGCTTGCACTTGCCAACTCGCGTGTTGTTGCTTGAGCTGTTTATTAGCACGCCATTTGATTATTTTTAGATACCGTTGCACATTTTTCCTAACTTATAAAAGCGGCTTTAAGTAATGACCAGTATGTGAGCGCTCACATTCAGCCACTTCTTCCGGCGTGCCTGCAATGAGAATTTCACCACCACCCGCGCCACCTTCAGGGCCTAAATCAACAATCCAATCAGCGGTTTTGATCACATCAAGGTTGTGCTCAATCACCACAATGGTATTACCGTGGTCACGTAAGCGATGCAATACAACTAACAACTGCTCGATGTCAGCAAAATGCAAGCCTGTGGTTGGTTCATCCAAAATATACAAGGTTTTGCCAGTGTCACGCTTGGATAGCTCGCGGGCAAGTTTAACTCGCTGTGCTTCACCACCAGAGAGTGTGGTAGCTGCTTGGCCGAGGCGAATATATGACAAGCCTACATCCATCAAGGTTTTTAGCTTACGTGCAATCGCTGGGATTTTGTCAAAGTAGTCGTGTGCGTCTTCAACGGTCATCTCTAGCACTTGATGAATGTTTTTGCCTTTGTACTGTACTTCTAACGTCTCGCGGTTATAGCGTTGGCCTTTACAGACATCACACGGCACATAAACATCCGGTAAAAAATGCATTTCTACTTTAATTACGCCATCACCTTGGCAGGCTTCACAGCGCCCACCTTTAACGTTAAAACTAAATCGACCCACTTTATAGCCACGCGAACGTGACTCTTGAGTGCCGGCAAATAACTCACGAATACCGGTAAATATACCCGTATACGTTGCAGGGTTTGAACGCGGTGTACGACCAATTGGGCTTTGATCGATATCGATCACTTTGTCAAAGTGCTCAAGGCCTTTAATTTCTTTATATGGCGCAGCTTCTGCGGTGGTTGCACCATTTAACTCGGTATGCGCGAGCTTGAATAAGGTGTCGTTAATAAGGGTTGATTTACCAGAGCCAGATACGCCGGTAATACAAGTCATCAAACCAAAAGGAATTTTTAAATCAACATTCTTGAGGTTATTACCTGTCGCGCCAAATAGCTCTAGCCATTTGTCGTTAACTTTATGCCGAACGCTTGGCACTTCAATTTTACGTTTACCCGATAAGAACTGCCCAGTAACTGATTTTTCACTGGCTAAAATATCATCCCGCGTACCTTGAGCAATAACATAGCCACCATGCACACCAGCCCCAGGGCCAATATCAATAATGTGATCGGCAGCGCGTATCGCATCTTCATCATGTTCAACGACAATTACGGTATTACCGAGATCTCGTAAATGGATAAGCGTTTTTAACAGGCGGTCGTTGTCGCGCTGATGCAAACCAATAGAAGGTTCATCAAGTACATACATTACACCAACAAGACCTGCACCAATTTGGCTTGCTAAGCGAATACGCTGTGCTTCACCACCGGATAAAGTGTCAGCACTGCGTTCAAGAGATAAATAATTTAAACCAACATTAATTAAAAACGATAAACGGTCGCGGATCTCTTTGAGTATTTTTTCAGCAATTTGACCTTTTTGGCCGGTTAAGCTTAAACCTTCAAAAAAGTCCATGGCTTCACCAATACTCATGGTGGTTATTGCTGGCAGGTTGGTTTGTCCTATAAATACACTACGTGCTTCTTGGCGAAGGCGAGAGCCTTTACAGCTAGGGCAGGCTTGACTGGTTTGGTATTTAGCGAGTTCTTCGCGTACCGAGTTTGACTCAGTCTCACGATAGCGACGGTTCATATTATTGAGCACGCCTTCAAACTCATGGTTACGCGTTATTAAATCACCACGATCGTTGCGATAGTTAAATGCAATTTTAGTGCTGCCAGAGCCCTCTAAGATAATCTTTTTAGCCTCTTTACTTAGCTCTTGGAACGGCACTTCCAAATCAAATTTATAATGTTCAGCAACCGCTTGCAGCATTTGAAAGTAGTAAAAGCTGCGTTTATCCCAACCTTTAATTGCCCCACCAGATAAACTGAGTTCCGGGTTTTGAATAACGCGGTTAGGATCGAAATACTGTCTTACCCCTAAACCATCACAGCTTTGACATGCGCCAGCAGGGTTATTAAATGAGAATAACCGTGGCTCAAGCTCAGTCATCGCGTAGCCACAGGTAGGGCAGGCAAAGTTTGCTGACAGTAATAATTCTTCAGCATTTGCATCATCCATTGAGGCTATGGTAGCCACACCTGCAGAAAGCTCTAATGCGGTTTCAAACGACTCAGCTAAACGCTGTTGTAAGCCATCTTTTACTTTAAAGCGGTCTACAACCACTTCGATGGTGTGCTTTTTGTGTAGCTCTAAGGTCGGTGGATCGGAAAGATCGCATACTTCACCATCAATACGGGCGCGAATGTAGCCTTGACTGGCTAACTGCTCTAATAACTTAACATGCTCACCTTTACGCTCTTTTACTACCGGAGCCAGTAGCATCAGTTTGCTACCTTCAGGGAATGCCAAGACAGTATCGACCATTTGGCTAATTGTTTGTGCTGCTAGTGGTAAATCGTGAGTAGGACAACGTGGCTCACCTACCCGAGCAAACATTAAACGCAAATAGTCATAAATTTCGGTAATGGTACCAACGGTGGAGCGAGGATTATGTGACGTTGATTTTTGCTCAATTGAAATTGCCGGTGACAGCCCTTCAATATGATCAACATCAGGTTTTTCCATTAAAGATAAAAATTGTCTGGCATAAGCCGATAAAGATTCTACATACCGACGTTGCCCTTCTGCATATAAGGTATCAAATGCCAAAGACGATTTACCTGAACCAGATAGGCCGGTGATAACAATTAATTTATCACGGGGAATGGTTAGGCTGATGTCTTTTAAATTGTGCGTGCGGGCGCCTCGGACTTCAATGTTTTCCATGCTATCTCGTTTCATTACCAAATTGATTTACTGAGTATCTCATAATACGCAGCAAGATTAATCCTTGATCAATGAAAAAATCATCAGTTTGAAACGATTATTTCTTGTTAAGCTTGTGCTAGAATCCCTGCTCGAATTTTAATAGACAGCAAGAACACGCGAATCATGACAGCATCTTCACTTAATTCACGAGAAAAACGCGCCGCAGTATCGCTCGCGAGTGTGTTTGCATTTCGTATGCTTGGCTTATTTATGTTAATGCCTGTGCTGGCAATTTACGGACAAGATTTAGCTGGATTTTCACCGTTATGGATTGGTATTGCGATTGGTGCTTATGGCTTAACGCAAGCGGTGTTGCAAATCCCTATGGGTTGGCTATCAGATAAAATTGGCCGTAAAAAAGTTATTGTAGGTGGTTTGTGTGTGTTTGCGCTAGGGTCAGTTATTGCTGCAACCGCAGATTCTTTACAAATGGTAACCGTTGGGCGAGCTTTGCAAGGAATGGGGGCGATTGCCAGTTCATTGCTGGCGTTTGCATCCGATCTTAGCCGTGATGAGCAACGACCAAAAGTGATGGCTGTTATAGGTATGAGTATCGGCATGAGCTTTGCTGTTGCTATGTTACTAGGCCCTATGGTCGCTGCGGCTTGGGGTATTGCTGGAATTTTTTGGTTGACGGCAGCGCTGGCTATTCTTGGTATTTTTATTATATTATTCTTAGTACCCAAAGCGGTTAATAAAGCGCCCAAAGGCGATACCCTAGCCAGCTTTACAGATATTAAAAAACTAATTAAACACCCACAGTTAGCACGTTTAGATGTGGGGATTATGTTGCTGCACTTAACCCTAACCACTATTTTTGTGGCGCTACCTGGTCAATTAATTGCTAATGGCCTTGTTGCATCAGCACATTGGCAAATATATATCCCAGTGTTGATTTTTGGCTTTTTGTTAATGGCGCCGATGATGATCATCGCCATTCGTAAAGAAAAAGAAAAGCAGGCCTTTATCGCATCAATTGCTTTGTTAATACTGAGTATGACTGCAATGGCGTTATGGGTTGATAGTATTTTAGGTATGGCATTATGTATGTTGGCCTATTTTGTGGCGTTTAATTTTCTAGAAGCGACTATGCCTGCATTAGTATCGCGTTTTTCACCAGCAAACCAAAAAGGTTCGGCGATGGGAGTATTTTCATCTGGGCAATTTTTTGGGGCATTTTTAGGTGGTATTTTAGGAGGTTACGTTGCGCAATCAACAACAGCACAAGCAGTGTTTGCCGCAGCCGCAGTTGTTGGGTTAATATGGCTTATCCTTGCGTGGAATATGCAAGTCCCGCCAAGAAGTAAAATGATAAGCTTAATGACTGAATTAAGTAACGAGCAGCAAGCGCAAACCCTTGCTTCTCGTTTAGTTGCTTTACCAGGTGTAATTGAAGCAACGGTAGTATGCGATGAAAATCGTAGCTATTTAAAGATTAATGATAAAGAATTTGACCTAGACCAAGCCCGTAAAGTGGCTGGTTTAATATAACGTTTATAGGAGAAAGGTCCATGGCACGCGGTGTGAACAAAGTAATCTTGGTTGGTAATTTAGGTCAAGATCCAGAAGTACGTTATATGCCTAATGGCAATGGTGTAGCGAATATTACCTTAGCAACGTCTGATAGCTATAAAGATAAAAACACCGGTCAAATGGTTGATAAAACAGAATGGCACCGTGTGGTATTTTTTGGCAAATTGGCTGAAATTGTCGGCGAATATTGCCGTAAGGGATCACAAATTTACGTTGAAGGTAAATTACAAACACGTAAATGGACCGACCAACAAGGCCAAGAGAAATACACCACTGAGATCGTAGTAGACGGCTTTACAGGGCAAATGCAAATGCTAGGCGCACGTGGTGGCGATCAGCAAGGTGGTGGCTACCAAGGTGGTCAACAACAAAGCCAAGGCGGCCAATCTCAAGGTGGTTACGGCCAACAGCAAAGCGCTCCACAAGGTGGTGGTTATCAACAAAGTGCACCACAACAAAGTGGTGGTGGTTATGCGCCTGCTCCACAACAAGCTCCTGCCGCTCGCCAGCAGCCAGCTCCGCAACAGAATAATCAATACCAAAGTGGTGGCTATGCTCCACAAGGTGGCGGCCAACCACAAGGCGGTTTTGCACCTAAACCACAAAATGCCCCACAAGGCGGCGCATCAAATCCAATGGAACCACCCATTGACTTTGATGACGATATCCCGTTTTAATTCAAGACAAAAAACAAAATGTTGAAAAATACTCCTGAAAGCCGCTATTAAGCGGCTTTTTTGATTTTTGTTAGGCAGTTTTTGTGACTATAAGCAATTTTATACTGAATAAACTTTGACTTTAATTAATTTACATGTGAAATTTCATATATTCGATATTTCATATGTTTGGTCTGCGCATTTTATTAGGAGTTAGAGTAAATGGCACATAAAGTTGAGTTACCAAATCTAGAGCAAGTACATAGTCATGTTCCGGCTGCTGGCGCCTTTAATTTAAATTTTTCTGCGCATAAGCCAAAAATTTTATTGTTATATGGCTCTTTAAGAGAGCGTTCATACAGTAAGCTGGTTATTGAAGAGAGTGCGCGACTACTCACGCATTTTGGCGCTGAAGTGAAAGTTTTTGACCCGCAAGGTTTACCGCAAACCGACAGTGAAGATGAGTCACACCCTAAAGTACAAGAATTACGAGATTTAATGCTGTGGTCAGAAGGGCAAGTGTGGTGCTCGCCTGAACGCCATGGCGCTATGACCAGTGTATTTAAAAATCAAATTGATTGGGTGCCATTGAGTTTAGGGGGCGTGCGACCTACGCAAGGAAAAACCTTGGCTGTGATGCAGGTTTGTGGTGGCTCTCAATCTTTTAATGTCGTGAATCAGTTACGTGTTCTAGGTCGCTGGATGCGCATGGTTACAATCCCTAACCAATCATCTGTAGCAAAAGCCTACTTAGAATTTGACGAAGATGGTCGTATGAAACCGTCGGCTTTTTATAATCGTATTGTGGATGTGATGGAAGAGCTCATTAAATTTACTTTGTTATTACGCGATCAAAAAGACTACTTTGTCGATAGATACTCGGAGCGAGTTGAATCAGCTGAGCAGTTAAGTGAACGTGTAAATCAACGGTCTATTTAATCAGTAAATATATAGTCGAGGAGCTTGTTATGGTTGTAATTCATCATAATCCAGATTGTGGTACATCAAGAAATGTATTAAGGCTAATTAAGGCGTCAGGTTATGAACCTGTGGTAATTGAATATTTAAAATCAGGCTGGACTAAACCGCAACTCCTTGCTTTGTTTGCTGCGGCAGATTTAACCCCGAAAACAGCGCTTAGAGTCACTAAATCACCGGCTAAAGAATTAGGCTTATTAGATGACAACGTGTCTGATGAGCAAATTCTAGATGCAATGCTCGTGCATCCGATTTTAGTGAATCGCCCCATCGTTTGTACTGCAAAAGGAGTGAAATTAGCACGCCCGAGCGAAGCGGTATTAAGCTTACTTGATAATTGGCCACAGTGCGCATTTTACAAAGAAGATGGTGAAATGATTATTGACCAATACGGCAAACTTATCTCTGGGTGTTAAGCAAAGCACCTTCACTTAATTATAAGTACAGGCTGATTGTTGCCAAGGCATGAAATTTACCCTAAGGCTTAGTAATTAAAATTACGAAAGTTTTTTATTTTAAATGCTGGGTAACATTTTAAGTCTGCTCTCAGCCTTGTGTTTATAAGGATCTTGAACAACACTTTAGCTATTAGTACAAACAGCGTAACAGCCATGGTGACTCAATTTAACAATGCACAAGTACGGATGCTAAGTATTTATGTGATTGCTTTTATGCTTTTACTAACCGTATTTAATCTCTTACTTGGAGAGATATTGCATCAAAAAGTACATCTCGAAGGCAGCCAATTAGCCAAGCAAGTGTATAATTTAAAGCTGGAGCAAACCGCAGATAGGGAGATAATTGCAGCTCTTGCAGATGATCATGGTTTCATGCTTGAACCAGGGAGTATGCCGTTTCATTTTTCAGCTTTTATGGCGGAAGATAGTGAGATTTTTAATTATAAAACGGTTAGTTTAAAGCTTTACCATTGGCCTTTTTGGGTTGTAGAAAGCCACTTATTTATTTTACTTAACTTAGTTATGATAGGTGCGGCGATCTGGGGCTACCGCTGGTGGCGAGTGCTTTTTAGGCGCCATGATAGTGCTGATGAGGTTTCGCCACAAATCGGCAATACGCAATTTACAAGTGCCAAAAGCACTCAACAAACCACCGTTAAGGTATCACATCATGATATGGCAGTTGGCAGCACAAAAGCACTGATACCTAAACAACAAGCGACAACAGGGGAAAACCCAGCAATCACGGGCATGTATGGGATTCAAAGTAACCATCAGCATCTTTTTGCGTTACTTTACTGCGCGCAACCATTTCCTGACAACGTTGATTTAGAACGTCATTTCAAACTTATAATGGTTAAAGGTTTTAAAGAGCTATCTCGGGTATCTGTAAAGTTATTGTCTTCTGGAGGCTTGGCAATTACCCTAGAAAATATACCTCAAGCCGAAATTGATACTTACACAAAGCGATTACATCAAACTATTTACCAAGCATCTTTGCCTTATCGTGGTGATTTATCCCGTAAAGAAATAAAAATAGGCGTATGTAATTACCGTGATGGTGCTGACCAAACCATAGTGTATCAATTAACAAAATCGGCACTTACACTCGCAAAGCAAAGTGCGTGGCAACATATTCATCGTGTGCCATTTAACTACACGCGATCCACAGTATTAGCAAATAGTTTTGAAAACCTTGCTGACTACATTGGAAAAAAGAAGTTTATGTTGTTTTTTCAACCACTGTTTGAGTTTGCCAGTGGTGATATATTACAGCATGAAGCTTTAATTCGTGTACGTCATAAATCACTTGGTATGTTGTCGGCTAAGCAGTTTATCCCACAGTTGAAAAGTGATGACGCAATTACCTTGTTAGATAAAACAGTATTAGATCAGGTTATTAAGTTATTAAAGAGTGAACCAAGCCCTTTAACCGTAAGTATTAATCTGCATGCTTTAAATTGGTTTGATGATGATTACTGGCATTGGTTTGGTAAGCGAATGGGTAATATTAAGGCTGCAAACAAGTTGCAGTTTGAAATATCTGAAGTGGACTTTTATCAACACCTGCAGCTGTTGAAGTTTGCCTTTAGCAGGATCGAATTAGTTGGTAGCTCGGTGTTAATTGATAATGTTTCATCGAGCAGTAAAGTCACTTTATTAGATAAGTATAAAGTGATTAAAGGCTTAAAGTTGAGCTACGACTTAATTCATAATATTGATAAAAATATAACGCAGCAAAAGCAGGTGCGCCAAATAGTTACCAAAGCGGAACGAGTCAACTTACCTGTATACGGGGTTGGTGTTGAGACTCAACAAGAACTTAATATGCTGAAAAAGCTCGGCGTTGTTGGCGCGCAAGGATTTTATTTTACAGAGCCTTTGCAAGAGTTTACCAATGTAACGGTAAATTGATTTTTTATATAAGCTGGCGATAGCGCAGTCCATCTAATCCCTGTAATCCTCCAGTGTGAATGGCAATGATCCGGCTACCTTCAGGAAAATAATCTTGTTCTATTAATTGCCATAAAGCGTACATCATTTTACCTGAGTAAATTGGCTCTAAAGGTAATTGATGTTGGCTTTGCATCATTAAACAAAATTGCCAAAGTTCAGAGCTAAATTTACCATAGCCACCATCATGAAACTGGGTGAGTAATTGCCAGTTCTGCTGTTGTGCTGCAATTGGACTTAGCGATTTTATTTCATTAATTAAATACTCAGCTTGCTTTAATACCGCAACTCCTAAAATCTGCGTGCTGTTATCGCAGCCTTCAGTTAACCCTGCCAGCGTGCCGCCACTACCAGTTGGGCATATTACGAAGTCAGCTTGTGGTAATGACTTAGCAAGTTCACTGCATCCTTGTAGTGCAGCCTTGTTCGTCCCGCCTTCTGGCAATATGTAAGCATTGGGGAAGCGTGCTTGTAATTGCGCTAAATAATCAGGGTTTTGGCGCTCACGATACTCTAGTCGAGTAACTGGATGTAATTGCATCCCGCATTGTTTGGCAAATTGTAAGGTCGGGTTTTGCCAGTCAAGTTCAGGTCCACGAATGATGCCATGGGTTTTAATATTAAAGTGTTTTCCGGCTGCTGCACAGGCATGGATATGATTTGAAAAAGCACCACCAAAAGTAACGAGCTCGGTTTTTCCTTGCGCTTGCATAGCCATGAGGTTGTATTTAAGTTTACGCCATTTATTACCACTTATAAGTGGGTGTAGTTGATCGTCTCGTTTTACTGATAATGATATTTTTTTTTCACTCAGCAATGGGCAAGTGATTTTTTGTAATGCAGACTCAGCTAGTAAATTCACAGTGGTAACTTAAAGTAAATGGGAAGATAAGATTAACAAATTAGGCAAGAACAGGAAAATGATTCAGAAAATAAGCTGTTTTCAGGCAATGAATCGGTTATTTACTGGCAAGACTAGTGTGAATAGTTGTAAACTCAGATAATTTTTGAACAAAGCTTGTGTTTTGCCTTGCAAGTACATAGCATAAGAGTTTAATTATAAAAAATAAATAATGACCAAATAATTGCCGCTTTTTGGGAATGGAATATATGCGAATTGCTCCTTTATCTCTATTAATTTCAGCTAGCTTGTTTGCATCAAGTGCATTTGCACAAGATACAGCCACGGTTACTGGAATTGAATCTGAGATTAGTATTAAACAAGCTGAATACGATAACGCTACACAGATACTTGAAAAACACTTAAAAGAAGAAAGTCAGTTACAAAGCCAACTAGATTTATTACGAACTCGTTCAACTGAGTTAGATAAAGAAAAAAATCAAGCGCTTGATGCCATGAATGAAATGTATCGTCGTTTAATTGACGATCCCACTATTGATATCAGTGCTGCACAAGCGCGTTATCAGCAGGCTGTGGTTGATCATAAGCAAAATAAAGATGATATCGCGATGCAGTTGGCGGCAATTGCATCCCACCGCAAAGACATTGAACAAATTCGCGTAGCAAAACATACCCAGTTAAATACACTCGAAAGCTTAAAAGAGCAATTAACAACGGCTCGAGTTGAGCGCTTACGCAACGAATTTACTCGTGAAGGTACATTGGAAGTTAACCATACTATCAACTGTAAACGTACCGAAACGTTAGCAGCGTGTGAGCAACGCGGCCAGCAAATGGGCCTACAAAAAGCAACCAAACGCTTTGTTGACCAAATATTTGCTAACTTAACAGAAGAGCGCTTAGTAGAGCCTAAACGCAATATGGCGGGTGCTCAGGTACAAGTGTTAAGTAGTCATGTGGTTAATAGTGCCTTTAGTGGCCAAGGTAATTACAACGTAAACTTAAGTGTTACTATGCGTGGTGATGTAAACAGCAGCCGTTTATGCAGTTTATTAAGTGTTGATAATCGTTACTGTTCAGAGTACGGCACACCACTTAGCACTGGTTATCAAACAAGTTACGATACGACTTTTACAGATAGTCAGTTAACATTCAGTGATAGCAAGGATAATGCGAATGTTTCGGTGTCGCGTATGAGTGAGCAACCGATACGCGATTATTCAGTTAAGCCTATGCCAATGCCAACGGTTAAGCCGCAGGCAGATGCCAATAAAATGATTGAATTTACACTGCGTTCAAATGTTTATGACGATGAAGTGTTTATTGATGGCGTGAGCTTTGGTTCAACACGGTTGGTAACGACTTTACCAAGTGGTATTCATGATGTTGAAGTGCGTAAACAAGGGTATCAGCCTTATCGCGTTCGAGTTGATTTACGAAAGCCGCAGACAATTCACGCTAAGCTGGTAAAAAAGCCTGAGTCGATTGCTGCACCGACATACACTAGCGAGCAACGTAATACGACACCGGTGGCCAGTACTGCATTAGGTGATAATGCCGCTGCTGCGATGGTTGTAATTCCAGCTGGTAAGTTTGAAATGGGTGATATCAACGGTAATGGGCTGGCTAATGAGCGCCCAGTTGTTGAGAAAGTAATAGCAAACTCATTCGCTATGCAAAATAAAGAAGTGACTGTGGGTGCTTATCAGCAGTTTGTTTCTAATACGAATTATAAAACCGAAGCTGAGCGTAATCGTGGTTGTGCTTATTACTTAAATGGCGAACCCGTTTGGGAAGTTAATTTAAATTGGCGTAATCCAGGTTTTGAGCAAAGCAGTGACTTTCCTGCAGTGTGCTTAACTTACAATGATGCCAAAGCGTACGCTGAGTGGTTGTCTGGTCAAACAGGTCAACAATATCGTTTACCAAATGAAGTTGAGTGGGAGTATGCAGCACGCGCTGGTACGAAAACTGAATACCCATGGGGTAACGAAATAGGTAAGAATTTAGCCAATTGTGGTTGGTGTGGTAGTGAATGGTCAAATAAAAGTGCAGCGCCAACAGGCTCGTTTGCACCTAATGCATTTGGCCTCTATGACACGGTAGGAAATGTATGGGAATGGACTCATAAGTCAGCTGAACAATCGGATGTAACTGTTCGTGGTGGGGCGTGGAATTTTGCGCCAAGTTTAGCTCGTGCCTCAACGCGTTTGATTTTGGCGCCGGACTTTCGTGCAAACTATATCGGTTTTCGTCTAGTACGCGAACGATAAAAAATAATTTAAAAAGGAAGCAATGCTTCCTTTTTTAACTAATTAACAAAGGTAGCTACGCTTTTTATTGCTGAACTGGTTCAGCATGTTAAAGTGCATTAGCTAACATAAGAACGTTTTTCAAAGGTCATCCAGCCTCATGTTTAAAAAACTCCGTGGTATTTTTTCAAACGATCTATCGATCGACTTGGGTACAGCCAACACCCTCATTTATGTCAAAGACGAAGGCATTGTCCTTAATGAACCATCTGTCGTTGCGATCCGTCAAGAACGCGCTGGTGGTCCTAAAAGTGTAGCCTCTGTAGGCACTGAGGCGAAGCAAATGCTTGGCCGAACACCTGGTAATATTAAAGCTATTCGCCCGATGAAAGATGGTGTAATTGCTGACTTTTATGTAACTGAAAAAATGTTACAACACTTTATCAAGCAAGTGCATAACAATAACTTTATGCGTCCAAGCCCACGGGTTCTTATTTGTGTACCGTGTGGTGCAACGCAAGTAGAAAAACGTGCTATTCGTGAATCAGCAATGGGCGCGGGTGCTCGCGAAGTTTACTTAATTGAAGAGCCAATGGCTGCAGCTATTGGTGCTGGCTTACCTGTATCAGAAGCAACCGGCTCAATGGTTGTTGATATCGGTGGTGGTACAACTGAAGTTGCTATTATTTCACTTAACGGCGTAGTGTATTCATCATCGGTGCGTATCGGTGGTGATAAATTCGACGAAGCAATCATCAACTATGTGCGTCGTAATTTCGGTAGCTTAATTGGTGAAGCAACGGCTGAGAATATCAAGCACCAAATTGGTTCTGCATTTAAAACAGATGAGCCGATTGAAATTGAAGTGCGTGGTCGTAACCTTGCTGAAGGTGTGCCGCGTTCATTCACGCTAAACTCGCATGAAATCCTAGAAGCCTTACAAGAGCCATTAATGGGCATTGTCAGCGCTGTGATGGTTGCACTTGAGCAATCGCCGCCAGAGCTGGCATCAGATATTTCTGCTAAAGGTATGGTATTAACCGGCGGTGGTGCATTACTTAAAGATTTAGACCGTTTATTAATGGAAGAAACTGGTATACCTGTTGTGGTTGCTGACGATCCATTAACCTGTGTTGCACGTGGTGGCGGTAAAGCACTTGAGATGATAGATATGCACGGTGGTGACGTATTTAGTTACGACTAATGAAATTAATGTTTGGGCGTGCCATTTCTTTACAACTGCGGCTTTTCGTCGCAGTGGTATTGAGTGTTATGTTGATCGTCGGCGATCGCTATACCCAAGGTGGCACTACAGTACGCACGAGTTTAAATACCTTAGTGAGCCCGTTACTGTATTTAGCTAACTTGCCTTATGAAGTATTTAGCCTTGGCGCTAAAAGCTTGCACACGCGCGATCAACTACTGACAGAAAACGAAGCACTAAAGAAAAAACAATTACTGCAAAGTGAGCAGCTTCAGCAATATCAATTTTTAAGCAAAGAAAACCAAAAGCTTCGCGCTTTATTAGGGTCTTCTGCTAAACACTCAAATCGTAAGATAATCGCGCAAGTGCTTTCAGTGCACTCTAACCCTTATAGCCATCAAGTGGTGATCAACCGTGGCACTATTGATGGAATAAGTGAAGGGCAAGCGGTTATTGATGAAATGGGTGTTGTCGGGCAGCTTACTAAAGTTGGTTCAACAACCTCTCGTGTATTACTGATGACCGATACAACCCATGCCACACCGGTGCGTATTTTGCGTAATGATGTGCGTACTGTGGTTGAAGGCATTGGTAAAATTAATGCAGTGAAGCTCTCTCATGTTCCACACAGCTTAGATGTACGCATTGGCGATGTATTGGTGACATCGGGGCTAGGTGGTACGTTTCCTGAAGGTTACCCTGTGGCTGTGGTAACTGAAATTAATCGTGATGAAGGCCAGCCATTTGCACAAGTTTACGCAGAGCCAATTGCGCAGTTAGATCGGATCCGTTTACTTGTGATCTTATGGCGTAATCAGCAGGAAACTATTAGTAATGAATAGCCGCTACTTTTTGTTAATTGCCGTGAGCATCTTTTTCGCTTTGATCATGGCATTGGTGCCATTACCCTTTTCGTTTGAGCCCTTTCGTCCTGATTGGGTGTTATTAGTATTAATGTATTGGTCGTTAGCGGTACCACATCGACTAAATATTGGTACTGCTTGGGTGGTGGGGCTATTAATTGACTTGGCTACAGGTTCACCACTTGGGGTTAACTCACTGACGTATTCAATTTGTATTTTTGTCACTGCCAGTAACTTTCAAAAAATTCGTAACTTTTCAATTTGGCAGCAAGCAATACTCGTTGGCTTGTTTTTAACCTTGTATCATTTAATGCAGTTTTGGTTGAATCATTTTTTAATGGATGTTTATTTTAACCCGCAGTATTTATGGCCTGTCGTAACTGGCATGTTAAGTTGGCCTTGGATTTTCTTATTGTTACGTAAGTATCGTCGTCATTTCAGGATCAGATAATGCAAACCGCCATTTATTTAGCGTCAGCTTCCCCAAGGCGCAAAGAGTTGCTAACTCAGCTTGGCGTCCCATTCTCACAATTTAGTGTTGATGCTGATGAAAGCCCACTAGCAAATGAAACCCCGCTCGAACTTGTTGAGCGTTTAGCGCGTTTAAAAGCGCAAGCCGGGGTTGCAATGGGATACACAGATCGCCCAGTACTCGGTAGTGATACCGTTGTTGTTATTGATAACCAATCTCTTGGCAAACCGCGTGATAAAGCTGACTTTATGGCAACTCTAAAGCGTTTGTCAGGGCGCAGCCATGAAGTATTAACGGCCATTGCGTTTGCAACTGAACAACGAGTAATGAGCTGTGTTGTAACAACTCAAGTGAGCTTTAAAACACTCTCAGAACAAGAATTAGAAGCCTACTGGCAAAGTGGTGAGCCACAAGATAAAGCCGGAGGTTATGGCATTCAAGGATTAGGTGGGCGCTTTGTTACTCATATTTCGGGTAGCTATTTTGCGGTTGTCGGCTTACCTTTATATGAGTGCGAAAAATTATTAAGCGAATTCTTAAGTAGGTAACATGAGTATAGAATTACTGATCAACGTCACACCAAGTGAAAGCCGTGTTGCCCTGATTGAAAACGGTGTATTACAAGAAATTCAACTAGAACGTATTGGCAATTTAGGTATCGTCGGTAATATTTACCTTGGCAAAATAAGCCGCGTGCTGCCGGGGATGCAAGCTGCATTTGTTGATATAGGTTTAGATAAAGCGGCTTTTTTACATGCCTCTGATATCGTTAACAGCGCCTCGATTGTTGAAGGTGTTGACGAGCAACCCATCAAAAAAGTACAAGATATTCGCGAATTAGTTCGCCAAGGTCAGTACATTATGGTGCAAGTGGTTAAAGATCCACTTGGCACTAAAGGTGCGCGTTTAACCACAGATATCACAATCCCATCTCGTTACTTAGTCTTTATGCCTGATGCCACCCATGTTGGAGTCAGTCAGCGTATTGAAAGTGAAGAAGAGCGTGCGCGCTTAAAAAGCATTGTTGGTGAATATGGCGACGAAGACGGCAGCTTTATCGTTCGTACTGCTGCTGAAGGAGCCAGCGAAGCTGAGCTGCGCCACGATGCTGAGTTTTTAAAAAAACTTTGGAAAAAAATAGTCACGAAGCGCAAAAAAACCAGTAAAGAAAGTATTCTTCATGAAGATTTAACCTTAGCATTTCGCACTTTACGTGATTACGTAGGTGAAGACATGGAACGCATTCGGGTTGACTCAAAACTTACCTATGAAGAGTTGAAAAGCTTTACAGCAGAGTTTGTGCCTATTCTTTCTGAGGCATTAGAGTACTACCCAGGCGAGCGACCTATTTTTGATTTGTTTGATGTTGAAAACGAAATTCAAAAAGCGCTACATCGCAAAGTAACCTTAAAATCTGGCGGCTATTTAATTATCGATCAAACTGAGGCGATGACCACAGTTGATGTAAATACGGGGGCATTTGTAGGTCACCGCAATCTTGAAGAAACCATTTTTAACACTAACGTAGAAGCCACCTCAGCCATTGCTCGCCAACTTAGGCTACGCAATTTAGGTGGGATTATCATTATCGACTTTATTGATATGGTAAGCGAAGAACATAAACGTCGCGTATTGCATTCATTGGAATCTGCGTTAGCCAAAGACCGCGTTAAATCGAATATCAATGGCTTATCAGCACTGGGGTTAGTGGAAATGACCCGAAAGCGTACTCGTGAAAGTTTGGAGCATATTTTGTGTGACGTGTGTCCGGCTTGTTCTGGGCGTGGTTCGCAAAAAACAGTGGAAACGGTTTGTTATGAAATACTGCGTGAGATTGTACGCGTAAACCGCGCTTATGCTGCTGATAAATTTATGGTTTACGCAGCGCCTGCGGTTAGTGAAGCGCTATTGAATGATGAGTATCATAACCTTGCTGAGCTTGAATTATTTATTGGCAAGCAAGTCAGTATCCAAACCGAAAGTCTGTATAGTCAAGAACAGTTTGATGTGGTTATGATGTAATGAAAGCAAAGACGGTCTGTTTTTTTTGTATCCGCAAGTTATGGCAAATATGTGCCATAACACTGGTATTGCTGGCCGTTGTTGTTTCAGTTCTTAAATATACTCTACCGTATGCTAATGACTACAAAGGGGACATTGAAGACTACCTATTTGATAAGTTTGCCGTTAACTTATCGATTGGGGCTATTTCTGCCAGTTGGCATGGCAAAGGGCCTGCAATAGTATTGGAAGAGATAAGCTTTGAAGATAATAAAACCTCGCCTATTGCACTCACTATTGCCAAAGCCAGCCTTGAGCTAAACATATGGGAAACCATTAAAACTCGGCAATTAAAATCGAGTTACTTTGTGATCAACGGCTTTCATGCAAATGTTGATCTGCCAACTATGTTGGATTCAAAAAGTGGTGATGTATCGTTTGAACAAAAAGAGCTGATTGAAGGGTTATTTTTGGGTGAAACAGGGCATTTTGCCGTTGAAAATAGTAGCCTTAATTTTATGTTAGGCGACGGTAAAGAACGCCGTTTAATTCTAGAAAACATCGTTTGGCAAAACCAGCCTGAGCAACACTTAGGCAGCGGCACGCTCGCTGTACCGGGGATTTCAGTCGGCACCTTCGATGCGCGCTTGGCGCTGACAGGTTCAACTCTTGAGACCATGCTAGGCGATATTTATGTGCAAGCCAGTAATGTTGATGTCTCTAAATGGTTAGCGCAATACATAAATACCGAGAAAGAGCAGTTTAATTCAGATATCAACTTAGAGTCATGGTTAAGTATTGAGAATGGCTTGATCAAAGATGTTACGGTTAAATGGTTACCGAGTTTTATTCATTGGCAGCAAGATACAAAGAGCCACCAATTTAGTTTAAGTGAAGGGGGATTTGAGCTCTACCCATGGCAACAAGGTTGGCGGTTAAAGAGCTCTGGGCTTGCTATTTCCAATGATCAACAACAGTGGCCAGATTTTCAATTTGAAGCGCAGTTAGATAACAACCAGCAGCAATTTTGGCTGCAGCAGTTGGACTTTGAGCTAGTCACAAAACTGGCGCAACTTAGTGATTTTTCAGCTTTAGAGCCGCTATTAACTCGTCAGCCTAGCGGCCAAGTTGAGCATGCATATTTGCAATTTAGCTCTGCGCAGCAGTGGCAGTTATGGTTTGAAGCACAGCAGATAGGTTGGCTTGCTAAACAAGGCGTACCCGCAGTCCAAGGGGTATTGGTTGATGGCTTGATAAATCAAGATCGGGGTCGGATAAACCTGTTTGGTGAAAATAACGAACTACTGACCGGTGACACCTTTAGTCACCCTATTAAGTATAATCAGCTTAATATGCAAATTGATTTAGCCAATAGCGAACAAGGTTGGCAGATCAGCAGTGATAATATTTGGCTTGATAACGACGAAGTTACCCTTGCTGGCGAAATGAAGCTCAGCTTAGGCGAACAACCGCGACTTGATTTATACGCTGAAGCCTTTGCACCTGACGCTAGTATCGCCAGTCATTATTTCCCGCGGCCAGTAATGACAGCAAGCCTAGTTGATTACTTGACCGGAGCAATTAAAGGTGGCGAGCTTACTCTGGCGCAAGTGTTGTTTTCAGGACCATTAACCGGCTTTCCGTTTGCCGATAACTCAGGGCAGTTTGAGGTGTTAGCCCAAGTTGATAACGCACATTACCAGTTTACTCCTGATTGGCCTGCAGTAACTAAGGGTCGTGCAAAATTGCACTTTGAAAATCAGCGTATGGACATTTATTCTCAACAGGGGCAATTGGTCAATTTAGCTGTTGCTGATGCTGTGCATGTGAGTATTGCGGATTTGATGAATGCGGATGTGCTAAGCGTAAAAATTAACAAGCAGGCAGATGTGCAAAAGCTATTACCGTTTTTTAAAGCAACGCCAATTGCCGATCCATTAGCGAACGTGTTTGAGGTGATCCAAGGTAAGGGCAATGCCAGCGCTAATATTGAGCTACTTGTTGATTTGAATGAGCTTGATGTAAAAGCCAAAGGCACCGTTAATTTAAACAATCTGCCCGTGTATTTAGCACAGCCAGGACTTCAGCTGGAAGGTGTAACCGGTAAACTCTATTTTAATGATGATCAGATCACCTTAAAAAATGCGCAAGCCAATTGGTTAGGCATGCCACTAAAAGTAAACTTTCAGGGCAAAAGTATTGCACAAAACTACCGTGCCGATATAGATATAAAAGCGCTGCTGGATGCCGATACTTTAATTTCACATGGCCAAGGTTTATTAAAAGATTACCTGCATGGCGAAAGTGAAGTGGCGATTAATCTTGCGCTTAACTTTTTGACAGATGGTTTTAATTATCGCGCAAATGTGAGTTCGCAGCTACAAGGGTTGAGCAGTGAACTGCCTGCGCCTTATAGTAAAAAGGTTACTGAACCTTGGCCGCTAACTGCGGTTATTCAAGGCGATGAAATCTCTAATTTGATCACTGCAAATATTAATGAAAATTTATATTTCAACGGTATTTTAGTCAATAGCAGCGGCATATTTAGTAATGCGCACCTTATTTTAGGCGAACAAGATTTAGGGTTAAACCAACAAGACCTTAGTGTAGCCATTGATTTAGAGCAAACGGATTTATTACCTTGGCTTGACTTGATCCAGCAGATCATTACAGTTAGCCAAGTAGAATCGGATACACAAGGTGTATTGCCACCACTGAAAGAGGTTGTGGGCACGATACAGCAATTAACTGTAGCCGATATTGCCTTTCATGACTTTGAAATGCGTTTAGCACCTATTGCCAGTGATTTAAGCTTGCGCCTTAACGCTAAAGAGCTTCGCTCGCAGGTGCTGATACCACTAGATAAATCAAGTCGACCAATTCATATTGCTAGTGATTATTTACGGGTTAATTTTATGCCCACCACGGATGAATTACCCCCATCTGACACAGAGCAAGATTACAGCTGGCTAAGTGACTTACCCGCCATTGAGTTTGAATGTGCTGACTGTAAAGTTGCCACTTACCAACTCGATAAAGTGAGTGCATCACTTTATGGTGACGGCCATAAACTCACCGTGTCCGAATTAGTGGTTGATAAAGGTGAGCATATATTGCGAGCAAGAGGGCAATGGCAAAAAGGCACGAGCCAGTTTAATGGCAATATGCAAAGCGACGATATTGGCGAGCTGTTTGATGAATTTGATATCACCACCACTGTAAAAGATTCTACCGCTGACATTAAATTTAACCTTGCGTGGCAAGACGCGCCTTATTTATTTGATATAGCTAGCTTGTCAGGGGAGTTAGATTGGCGTTTAGGTGAAGGGCATTTAGCTGAGATCAGCGACGGTGGGGCACGGGTGTTTTCGTTACTTAGCCTTGACTCTCTAGTGCGAAAACTAAAACTCGATTTTAGGGATGTGTTTTCAAAAGGTTTTTTCTATAACAGCCTACAAGGAACGATGCAGTTAGATAAAGGGGTAGCGTACACGCAAGACACCAAAATGGATGGCGTACCGGCGGATTTAACGATTAAAGGCCACACTAACCTCAATACTATGGAAATTGATTACGACTTAGCTGTGGCGCCGCAAGTGACCTCAAGTATTCCTGTGATTGTTGCTTGGATGGTTAATCCTGTGACGGGGTTAGCTGCGCTGGCGATTGATAAGGTGATTCATTCCGCGCGGGTTATTTCAGAAATAAACTTTAAAGTGACGGGCAGTATGAACGATCCTGTTGTACAAGAAGTTGATCGTAAAAGTCGCGAAGTGACTATTCCACAAGCTGCACAAAATCAACCTCAAGCATCTACATCAGATGAGTTAACACTCAAAGATGCCGCTGTTACAGCCACGCAGTAAGGAGTAAGCCATGATAGTTGCATTACAAATGTGCTCAGGGTTGTCTGCTGATGCCAATATCGAGCAGTTTACGCAGCAGCTACAACAACTGCCAGCAACCAGACCATTACTTGTTTGTTTACCTGAAAGCTTTTTAGTATTTAGTAAAAGTGGTCAACAAACGCTTGCCATTGCTAAGCAAATTGATATGTATCTTCAGCAATTAAGTAACTTATGTCGTCAGTACGATATTTGGCTTGCAGCAGGCACTATACCTATAGCCACTGAGCACGACAAATATTTTGCTGCCTCTTTGCTTTTTAATAATCAAGGTGACGTAGTCGCCCAATACAACAAGATGCATTTATTTGATGTAGATGTGGCGGACGGTACGGGGGCGTATCGTGAGTCACACTTTACGCAAGCGGGCAATGATATCGTTGTAGTGGATTCGCCGTTTGGTAAAATAGGCTTAACAGTATGTTATGATCTGCGCTTTAGTGGCCTATTTAGTGCCTTGCAACGTGCAGGGGCTGAAATCATTTTAGTGCCCAGCGCTTTTACTACGGTAACCGGCGCCGCTCATTGGCAGCCGTTACTCACAGCGCGGGCAATAGAGACCCAAAGTTATGTGATTGCCGCTGCCCAAGCGGGGCTGCATGAAAATGGTCGTACAACGTATGGCCACAGTATTATTATTTCTCCTTGGGGCGATGTCCTCAGCGAGCTTGCAAATGGCACAGGGTTTATTGGCTGTCAGCCAGATTTAAACCGCTTGCACGCCATTCGTCGAGATATGCCAGTGCAATCTCACCAACGATTTAGAGAGCATTTATTATGAATTCGGTTGAACAGCATTTACTACACGACAGCCAGCTAAATCGAGAAGAACTCGAAAAAACGCTCGGTTTTATTCATCAACATAACGTTGATTACGCAGATCTTTATTTTCAATCAAGTCACCACGAATCATGGGTGCTTGAAGACGGTTTAGTTAAAGAAGGCTCTTACAACGTTGAGCGCGGTGTTGGAGTACGCGCCGTTAGCGGTGAAAAAACCGGTTTTTCATACTCTGACGCAATTAACCTCGAAGCCCTAAATAAGGCGGCAACCGCAGCACGTAGCATTGCCGAAGCAGGCGAAAGCAAAGCGATTCAAGTATTTAGTGATGTAGCAGCAAAACAACAATTTGCCCCGTTACAACCTATTCAAAGTATGAGCGATACCGACAAAGTAAGTTTATTACGCGAGCTTGAGAACTATATTCGCGAACTAGCCCCTGATGCAGAGCAAGTGATCAGTTCAATGTCAGCGGTCTATGAAGAAGTATTAATAGCGGCCAGTGATGGTACATTTGCCACCGATATCCGTCCGTTAATCCGCTTAAACTGCTCGGTATTACTAGAGAAAAATGGCCGTCGCGAACGCGGTGGTGCAGGTGGTGGCGCGCGTTTAGATTATGGTTATTTTAAAGAGTTAGTTGATGGCAAACCACGTTGGATGGAATACGCTGAAGAGGCGGTACGCCAAGCTAAAGTAAACCTTGAGGCGGTTGATGCACCGGCTGGGACGATGGAAGTCGTACTTGGTGCAGGCTGGCCGGGGGTATTACTGCATGAGGCCGTAGGCCACGGTCTTGAAGGTGACTTTAACCGCAAAGGTGCCTCTGCGTTTAGTGGTAAGGTGGGCGAAAAAGTGGCATCTGAGCTATGTACAGTGGTTGATGATGGCACTATTGCCGATCGTCGTGGTTCATTAAATGTTGATGATGAAGGCACGCCAGCAGCCTATAACGTTCTAATCGAAAACGGTATTTTAAAAGGCTACATGCAAGATAAAATGAATGCCCGTTTGATGGGCGTTAACCCAACAGGTAACGCACGCCGTGAATCATACGCCCATTTACCGATGCCGCGCATGACCAACACTTATATGTTAGGCGGTGAGCACAGCCAAGCCGATATTATCAGCACCGTTAAAAAAGGTATTTTTGCGCCTAACTTTGGTGGCGGCCAAGTGGATATCACTTCAGGTAAATTTGTATTCAGTGCCTCTGAAGCTTATTTAATCGAAAATGGCAAAATTACGCAGCCAATCAAAGGTGCCACCTTAATTGGTAACGGTCCTGAGGTTATGCAGCAAATCTCTATGGTAGGTAATGATTTAGCGCTTGATAAAGGCGTAGGCGTATGTGGTAAAGATGGCCAAAGCGTCCCTGTAGGCGTTGGTCAGCCAAGCCTGAAAATAGATAACCTAACAGTGGGTGGTACAGCTTAATTTTTATAACGGCCAAACGCGATAAATAAAACCTTGAAAGTGCATACTCTCAAGGTTTTTTTATTGGACTCTATTTACCTTCAGAGGTTAAATTTGCTGCTGAAAAGTCTATAAATGCGACTATTTGTTGTACTTCCAGACGTTGGCCTTTAAGTTGTAAAGGTGAAGAGCGATGGTGAAACCATAAAATATCTAGTTACATTTTTATTGTTCACTTTACCTAAATGCTAATACAAAATGGGTACTCTATTAACCCCCTGATATATTAGGAAATAAAATGCCTTATCGGTTTTTACTTTTGTTGTTGTTTATTTTGCTATCAGGGTGTACTTCTTTATCTCAACAAGAGTGTGCACAAGCTAATTGGCGGGAGCTTGGTTATAGCCATGGTCAACAAGGCTACACATATGAGCGGGGAAAGGAAATTATATCCGCTTGTCGTGAATTTGGTATAACTGCACAGTTAAATGAGTATCAAGCTAGTTATCAGCAAGGCCTTGCGGTGTATTGTGAGCCTGAGAACGGCTTCACATTGGGCATACGCGGCGAATCATATAATGGTGTTTGTAACAGCTCGCAGTTTAGAAAAGCATGGCAAGAGGGGAATGATCGTTATCAACTTGAGGAAAGAAAAACTGAAATAGAGCAGCGGCTTGATGAAATAAATTGGCGTCTTAATACCATTAGGGATGAGTTAAGTGCCGAAACAGTTGGCAGTAATAAACGTAAAGAGCTGCACAGGGAGCGAGAAATGTTAGATGATGAGCGTGATGATTTAATAAGAGAAAGATCGCTGTTGCCATTACTTAACAAGCTTCCCTCAGTGCATTTTGAATATGAATTATAATTTACTAAAGTAGCTTTACAGGGGATGTTATGAAATTTTTATCCGTTTTAACGGTGTTTTTACTCTTAGCCGGGTGTGCATCACAAGAAATAAAAGATGGCCATAGCAATGAGGTGTATGCAGAGCATGAGTGCCTAGGTGGTGAAGTCGAAACAGATTATAACTACACCATTTTTAGCACCGACAAAGATGAGGCAAATAAAAGTACAGTGCAAACCCATTGTCAGCCAGTGAAAACTGAAACTGAGTTTGAACGAGATCTTAGAACAGGTGGCTAACATTAACAGCTTGGCTCACTTACTTTTAATCAAGTGAGTCAAGCTGTACCGTATAGTGGTAAGCTTAAACTATTAGCTTAAGTCGTTTTGTTATGTGAGGTGTTACTGCTTTCTTGTTTTGCAGCTTCGCTGTACCAAAGCTGCATAAAATACTCGGTTAGCTTATGTTCTATTTCAAGCGCTTTTTCAGTTGGGCAGAATAACGTAAAGCTGGCTTTAAACTCACCTAAATCAGTGGTACTAAAGTGTATCTCTGGCTCTGGACCGGAAATTTTAGCATCTAACTTTCTTTCAATAATCGAGTTATAGCGTCCTGCTACATCTTGGAACTCTTCACAGCATTGCTTTGCCTTATCACTTAAAGTGGTATAGATAGGGTAAGGATTAAAGCTTTCCTTACGCACAATACTAAAGTGGTGTGTGGTAAAACGTTTTACAAAGTTTAGGTTTTTAATTGGGCTAGTGATCAGCTTATTATTAGGGATATAAATAGTCTTACGGGAAAACTGATAGGTATGCATATCAATTTCATGCATAGTGGTTTTGATCCAATCGGTTTCTGCTATTTCACCATAATATTCACCAACCTGCACCCAATCGCCAACCCGAAATGGGCGCGTGGTAACTAAATAGATAAAGCCAATTACACACTGAATAAACTCTCGGGTTGCAAATACAATAGCCACCGCAAATGCCGCGATCGACAGCGCAAAGTTCTGAATTTCAGTAGACCAAACGAATAACAGTAAAAGCACAGTTACTAAGTTAATAAAGTGCTTAATATTGTGCGAAATATAGCGAATATCTTTTTCTTTTTTCTGTGCTTTATGTCGTGCAAACCTATCAACCAGTGCTTTAAGGCTAAAGGCAATGGTGATCACGACTAATGAAATAAGTACCGGGTGGAGCAGTAGATCTTTGTTCATAAATTCCTAATTGATGAAGCGTTAATAAAAAATAACACCACGCCATACTAGCGAAATTTTGCTGCTTTAACCATGATAGAGCTGCAATAAAGTGGCAAAACTATTTTATGTTTTATCAACTAGCTAGCATCCAAATACCTGCGGTTATCATAAATAGGTTTTCGGTTAATGAGATAAAACCTAGTGGTACATTACTGTCCCCCCCCACACAGGCACATTTAAGATCTCGCTTATCAATATACACCGCTTTAAATACTGACACTGCGCCAATACCGCCGATAAATAACGAGAACGGCGCCACAGCTAAGGCTGGTAATTTGGCTACCATACCAATGGCAACATAGGCTTCTATAAAAGGATAAACATACGCATAAGGCACCACGCGCATGGCAAGTAAGTCATAGGTAATAAATGAGTTTGAGAAGCTGTATAAGTCTTGCAGCTTTTGAATGGCTAAAACAGCCATCGATAGTGCAACAAACAACATTAGATTTTGCATTGATAATAAAGCGTCGCCGCTGGCAAAACTAAACCCGCAGCTGAGTAATAGAGTGACTGCAAAAATGGCTAACACCGGCGTGTAACTTGTGCCCTGTTGACCCGCATCAGAAAGGTTGAAAAAATCGCGCAAGTCATAGTACCCGCCAATACGTTTATCATCAATAAAGGTTTGTGGCGTAGTTTTTACATCATGCTGCTGTTTGAAGTCATCAGTTTGCTCGCGGCTGGTAAGGTGGCGATCATCAACATCGTAACCATTACGCGCTAGTAAATCTTTTGATTTTAAGCCGAACGGGCAAATATGCTCCTTAGTTACCATGCGATATAAAATTGCAGACTTAGACACAGTGCCTCCTTGTAAAAATGCCTTGTTTACTGCGTAATAATTGCTTAATTACACAGCAAGCAAGGGCAAATTGTTGCGATAACTGAATACTTACAAGGTTTGTGCCAGCACTGTTTATAACTTAGTTATTGTTAAAACTGCATGCATCACCGGGTCGCACCTGCAAAGTAGCTAACGTTTTTATTCTTTTGACCGAGTTTAGCAACTCACCATCATTTCGTAATCATGGATGTAAAAAACCTCGTGGCAATACTATTCTAATTAGATGCTGGTACATTTAGCGCTGAAGAGGAGGAACTTCGTTTTCAGGTAAAGTTTAAAAGGGACGCTACTTATCGAAAAAGTTCACTCAAGGTGGTAATTATAAAAGAGGTTTAGAGATCGCTTGAGCAAAACGATCTCTTTAAATAACGCTATTAAAAACAATGGGAAACCCTTAGGTTGACCCTTTGCTTTTAAAGTGAGCGTATAATTTCATCACTACTATTGACCACTTGCAAAGCTGCGCTTGTTACAAATCCACCAGCATCATTAAAGTTAATACGTATCCAATTGCTTTTTTGCAGTAAGTTGTGGGGTACTGGGATCTCTATTACACCAAAGAAGCTAGCACGTCCGTTGCGAGTTTTACCTTGTTTTTGGTCATATCCTCTAAAATCGGTTGGTACTTGCACTGGCACGCTATTCACTTTTACTATCGGAGTTAGCGATTTACCGTGAGCGCGACCGATACCTAAGCGTAAGACTGCTTCACCTTGTGCACCTACTTCTACATCTTGAATATTAAAAAACATATCAACATTCGCCCTTATTGGCTGCTTATAAGATGTGGCATAGTACTTATGTTGTTGATTAAATTTATCAATATTAATTTTATTGTGATAGGTAATCGTCATGATCTTGGTGCTTTCTTTTGGTAAAAATACGGTTCCAGGTACCGATGAAAGCGTTTTAGTATCTAATAGCGCATGGTTATTATTGTCATAAAGCAATGTTTTTATTTTAACGGATTTAACCGAATTTTCGTCGACGCCCAGCGCTTTTAATGAGACATCAGTATCTTGAAATTCCAAGCTCGTCATAATGATATGTGCTTTATTATTGCTTACATACGCATCGACCATAATATCAAGATCAGATGCCCAACTATCAACATGCACACCTTTTACATCAGACCACAATTGGAAGAATTTTACTAAATCAGTGTAAACCCAGTCGGTTCCCGTTTGCCCATATTTCTCAAACTCTTGTCTCATTAATCGATTTTCATAAGGGTAGCCCGTGTCAGTGTGGCGACCCCACTCAGCTTTAACTGGGATGAATGGAATTGCTTTCGCTATTACATCTGGACGTTCTAAAAACTGAGTTAATAGTGCGTTATAACCACGTAGCTTTTCGGCATCTCTGACATGTGTCCAAGGTTTGTTTCGCAAAGCATGCACTGACGCACCGTATTCTGAAATTAACAATGGTTTAGTTCGACCAAACTTAATGTTTGAGTATTGCTCCAACATATCTAATGTTGCTTCTACGTTACTACCGCGCCGATATTCTTCTCCACGAGGATGCGTAGGGAAGTCATACAAGTGAATAGAAAATACGTCCATATCGGCACCAGCCGTATCAATGAATAACTTGTCATTATTTTCCCAGCGTTCGAAATTATTCCAATCATAATTAGGGAAGGCAACGGTATAGCCTGCAACTTTGACATTTTTGTTTAATGTTTGATTATTAGTTTTGCGAACTTCTTTTGCGACACTTTTATGATATTTGAAAATATCAGCTATCGGAGCTTTATCTCGTCCGTTTTTAGGCGCAATATTTAAATCATACAGAGGTTCATTAACAACTTCTAAATAAGCTGGTTTTGGCGCTCCTGGGGCTGTATTTGTTTGTGCAAAATATTTTTGTAAAAATTGTCCCATGTAGTGGCCCGTTGCGGTACCAATTGGCTCTTGTTGAGTATTTTTTTGCGAAAATGACCAGTTACTATTACCTATATTGGTTCCGTCAGGGTAGTAAGGATGAACTTGTCCACCAACAATCATATCTTTAGATCTATTTTTAAAACGTCGGGCATTAACGAATTGATCTGCATTGCTATTTTTAAATAAGTTAATTGCAGCGTTGCCCTTGGCCGTTACAACAGATTCATCAACGAAACCTAAACGATTACTATCCTGCTTTTGAGCAAATAATTGATTTTTCATGTATCCCGTATCACGTCCAAAATACACATCATAGCCATTAATAAAGCTAGCAATTAAGTCGGGATTGGCGTTATTTCCTCTATTATCATGACCCCACTCATTTTCTGTTGGAGCGGAATGCAATGAAATAAATTTTTGACGGTCAAAGTTTTCAATATTACCAATACGGTGTTTAGTGTCTAAATTAACGTCAACAAAAACTTTATTTTCTGCAGCATGAGCCGTATAAAAACTACTGGAACTCGCTGCAAGCAACACTATTGCAGCTGCTTTTTGTTGAGACAATTTCTTACTATATTTATTTATCATTATAAAATTAACCTACCATTTTTGTTAAAAATATTTCAAACGTAGTGTTTATCTTTTTGTGTTAGAACAACATCAAATATAGCGTTTAGCACTCAGCACCAATCGGCATTGAGTAAAAAGGTTTAAATGATGTTCTGAAGTAAAATATCCATGTCGTCATTATTTATGAGCACAGACTCGTTAACTTAATCAATCAAACTAGGTGATTCTGGTTCATTATTGGCCTTGGCTATACAATATAGTACCTTTTTTCATTGTGTCAACTGTTAACAATTTACTAAAGTTGATGTTGGACAAGCTAGCGCTAGCAAGGCACTTTTTTAAACCTTCCTACTCTACTAATGGCGACAGATCGCTTGTTAATGTTGATTAAATGTTTACATGGTCAGTGTGGCGGCAGCGAGCTTGTCCTTGGATACACGTAGATTTACATGAGACAGGTGAGCAGCTTAGTGTAAATCGCGTTACGAAAATCATTCGCTAACACAATTTGCACTTTATATGAGCTACATAGGAAGTTGTGCAGTAGCCGATAACTGTTATATCACGCTTAAAATTCGCTATACGCGTACAGTTTGTGTTTAACCAATAAGCTTGAAGAAACTATTCGGCGTTAGAAGCTGATTAGGGCAGTTGGAAGGTCTAGTTTGAATAAAAAACCTTGCAGCATGAACAGCAAGGTTTTTAAATATTTGCCCGAAGCCCGAAGCCCGAA
>NZ_PNDT01000129.1:0-5885 GCF_005886375.1 Pseudoalteromonas sp. S1727 | reverse complement strand
GCTTACCGCTTACCGCTTACATACTCTGTGCGTAGTTATACAGCGCTTTTAAAATAGTTAAATTCTTTTCGTTATCGTCATGCTCATGGGCAAGGTTTTCAAGGGTGATCATAAAATCTTGTGCGCTGATCGACGGTTGATCTTCACCATGCATTAATTTGTTTTGGCAGTATTGACGCCATTGATCAAGCTCATCCTGATTTAGCGATTGCGGCCAGTTACGCGCACGATACTTAAATAATAAGTTATCAAACTTCTTATCTTCAAAATCAAGCTTCATACCCGCTAATTGCTCAGGACTGGCATCGCGAATAATGGCAAACTTTGCTTTATCGGCATGGCTAGTAAAGCCATCATACAGCATGTAATCCGTGTTAGTGGTTTTGCCGTAATCGGCTTTGTCGTTAAATACTTCAGTGACTTTGTCGCGAAGGCTTGGGTTGGCTTTTAATACGGCAAGGTTTTTTAAACATTGCTCGCGGTCAATACCTAAACGGGCAGCATTTTCAGGTAATAATGTTTTAGCTGGCGCCAAAATAGGGCATTTGTTTAAGTGCACCAGTTTTAAACCAACAGGCAGTTCATCTTCACCCAGTTCACTGCGTTTTGTGTAAAGGCGGGTACGTAATTCTTCTACTGATAAATCAATTAATACTTGTGGGTCTTCGGTTAAATTAAAACACACCACGGCATTTTTATTCGTCGGATGAAAGCTCATCGGCGCAATCCAACTGGTACAGCCTTGCGTGGCAGGAATGCGCGATGAGGTATGTACCAGCGGCGTCATATTAAATACATCAACAAGTTCAGCTAGGGCTTTTTTACCACGTAAACTAAAAAAGAAGTTATACAATTTAGGCTGCTTTTCTTTGATAAGTTTGGCCAAGGCAATGGTGGCGGTTACATCAGAAAGTGCATCGTGAGCCGCTGCGTGTTCAATACCATTGGCAACGGTTAAATGCTCCAGCTTAAAGCTTGGGCTGCCATCTTCTTTGAGCGGCCATTCAATGCCCTCAGGGCGCAGCGCATAACAAGCACGGACTAAATCAATAATATCCCAGCGACTGTTATTATTTTTATATTCGCGCTCGTATGGGTCATAAAAGTTGCGGTAAAAGCTATAACGGCTTACTTCATCATCAAAACGAATACTATTATAACCGGCTACGCAAGTATTAGGTACGCTAAACTCAGCATGGATCTTGGCAATAAATTCAGCTTCCACTAAACCTTTTTTCATCGCTACTTGCGGGGTAATTCCGGTGATCAAACACGCCTCAGGATGAGGTAAATAATCAGCCACCGGTTTGCAATATTCAATTAACGGCTCACCAATAATGTTTAAATCAAGATCGGTACGAATCCCCGCAAACTGACTGGGCTTATCCTTTTGTGGGCTTGCCCCCCAGGTCTCATAATCGTGCCAATAAATTGTTGCTTGATTTTGCTCTTGATAAGCCATGTAAAAACCCTTTAAGTTAGCTCGATACGGTTGAAAAACCGCCAAGTTACTAAATTCATGAATTATTTAGATTATGGCACAGCGACGGAGGACTTTATAGGTTTGGATGATGAAATGATGGTACGTATATTAAACCGTTTGTAGTTAGGTATAGCTCTCGGTACAGCAGATTAATTTAATATTTAATCAAGTTCACTTTTACAAGGCTTTTTCAATGCTTATGCATAAAAAATCCGTACTGCCGAACATCGTAGTTACAAGGCTCTATTCTCACAAATATGTATTTAAAATAGGCACTTAGAGCGCTTTTGTTTGCACTATTTACACATCTATGCGTTGATAATAGAAACCATTTGTATTAACATGCCGCCCCTAATTCTTTTGTTCTTTAATTAGTTGGTTAATTAAACTAATTGCTTTTTCCTCTAGGAAAGTATGTAAATGCTTAATTCATTTAAATTATTACCTTTATCCGCTGCTATTTCTTTAATAGTCACTTCATCACCGATTTTAGCCCAAGACTCAACCACAATAAAACTAGCAGAAAAAGACAGCCTTGAAACAATTATTGTTACTGGTTCATTTACAGTGAATGAAGTCGTTGATACTGCGACGGGCTTAGGTTTAACCCTGCGTGAAACACCGCAATCAGTTACTGTTATTACCAAACAGCAAATTCAAGATCAGGCACTTGATACAATAATCGATACTGTTAACAGCGCTGTAGGTGTGTCATCTGAAGCATTTGATAATGTAAGAAATAATTTAAGTTCTCGTGGTTTTGAAATTAGTAACTACCAAATAGATGAAGTGCCAATAGCGTGGAGCCTGGCTGCTAATTCGGGTGAAACAATCAGCGATGTTTCCATTTACGAACGTGTTGAGTTTGTTAGAGGCGCTACGGGCTTACTCACTGGCGTTGGTGATCCGTCTGCATCGATTAACCTAGTTAGAAAGCATGCAACAAGTACTGAACTAACAGGAAATGTGAGTGCCGCAATTGGTAGCTGGGACAACAGAGAGATCAAAGCTGATATAGCTACAGGCCTGAATGACTCTGGTTCAGTTCGTGGTCGGGTAGTGGCGAAATATGAAGAAAGCGACTCCCACATGGATTTATACCAAGATGAAACTAAAGTCTTGTACGGAGTTATTGAAGCTGACTTAACCGAAAATACGCTCATACGTTTTGGTGGAAGTTTTCAAAAGAATACGCCTACTTCACCAACCTGGGGTAATCTCCCAGGTTTTTATACAGATGGTACAAAAACTGATTGGGAAATATCTAAAACGACAGCTACAGACTGGAGTGAGTGGGATACAGAGAATACTAATTTGTTCGTTAATTTAAACCATGTACTTAGTAATGGTTGGGAATTAGTTGCTAACTACAACAAAATCAAATATATGAAGGAGTCAAAGCTAGTTTATTTATGGGGTACTGTTGATAAAGAAACGGGCGAAGGGCTCGGTAGCTCTCTTTATAAAAGTAAAGGCGACAGCGATCAAGATAGTATTGATTTTCAGTTGAAAGGTGATTATTCGTTTTTTTCACAACAACATGAATTTGTACTAGGTGCTTTATATAGCAAGCAATCTACTGTCTCGACATCTTACGAAACGCTTGGTGATATTGCAGATGTAGGTAACTTTTTTGAATGGGATGGCAGTTTTGCAGAGCCAACTTGGGGCGATGAAGAGATAGTCGATGTAGACATGGATACCGAGCAAAAAGGACTGTATGGTGCTACTAGGCTATCGGTGAGTGATTCATTTAAAGTCATTGTCGGTGGGCGAATTGCCAGCTGGGAGCGCAAAGGAAGCAACTACAGTGTTGACACTGAATTTGGTGATACGGGTGTTTTCATTCCATATACTGGTGCTCTTTATGATTTAACGCAAAACCACCGTGTGTATATTAGTTACACAGAAATATTTAAACCGCAAAGTGCTCAAGACCGAAATGGTGACTTTTTAGCGCCAATTGAAGGTAAAAGTTATGAAGCGGGTCTTAAAAGCAGCTTCTTAGATGATATGTTTCATACCAATCTTGCGCTGTATACGATTGAGCAAGATAACGTAGCGCAAGCGGATCCTGGCTTCATAATTCCTGGCACTGTAAATTCACAAGCGCAACGTGCAGCAGAAGGTGCAACAAGTAGAGGTTTTGAATTTGAGGTTGTAGGGCAGCCTGTAGATGGTTGGAATATTAACGCTGGTTATTCTCAGTTCGAAGCTGAAGATGCTGATGATGTGAAAGTGAATACTCAAATGCCACGCAAGCAGTTTAAATTATTTACAACCTATAGACTAATTAGTTTACACCCTGATTTAACTATTGGCGGCGGCATTAATTGGCAGAGCAAAACCTATGGACAAAGTGTAGAGCAGGGCGCTTACGCGTTAGTTAACTTTATGGCTCGTTACGATATTAATAGCAATATGCAAGTACAGCTAAATGTTAATAACCTACTCGATGAAGAATATTACAGTCGAGTCGCTTCACGTGATCAATATCGCTACGGCGTTCCTAAAAACTATAATCTGAGCTTTAATTATTCCTTTTAATAACTCCTGTAATATGCCCTATTTCCGTTTACGCTGAATAGGGCATATTACATTTTGTGAACCACCATTCATCTCTTCTCTTAAATTAGAGTAATTATATTAAAGTAATATTTTATTGAATTCGTATCATGATATTATTAGATTTTTATTTCATTAGGTTTATATAAATGCGGGCATCTACAGTAAAAGTATGGGAATTAGTGCATAAATGGACGAGCTTGATTTGCACACTTTTCTTATTGATGTTGTGCATAACGGGTTTGCCACTGATCTTTCATGATGAAATTGATGAAGCGTTAAACCCCGATGTATGGCAACCTAAATACCCACAAGCAGAGCATTTAACCCTAGATGAAATACTTGAGATAGCCCTTACGAATCGTGAAGGTGAGCAAGCTATTTATATGAGTTTTGATATTCTGCGCCCGGTCATTAATATAACAAGTGGCCCAACAGCATATGCGCCGAGCAGTGAGATGCATTTCGCTTCCTATGATCTAACCAGTGGTGAGTTAGTACCGCCATCAGATGTGGGCGAATCTGTGATGGAGTTTATTTTACAATTACATACCGATATGTTCTTAGGTTTACCCGGTATGTTGTTTCTAGGGGCGATGGGTGTTTTATTTGTAATATCAACTATCAGCGGCGTAGTTATATACCGTCAATATATGCGCAAACTTAATTTTGGAACAATACGCCGACATAAATCAACACGGCATAAGTGGTTGGATTACCATAATTTATTTGGAATTGTTACTGTTGCTTGGGTGTTAGTTGTGGGGGTAACTGGGGTTATTAATACACTTGAAGAACCCATTTTAGATACTTGGAGAGATAATAATTTAAAGCAGTTGTTGTCTGAGCACCAAGGTGGAGCTATTGTTGAGCCTAGCGCTTCATTAACTGAGGCCGTTAAACAAGCCAAGTTAATCGCACCAAATATGACCTTACAGTTTGTTGCCTTCCCTGGTAGTAAATTTTCAAGTAATCAGCATTACGCTATTTTCTTGCATGGCAATACGCCATTAACAAAGGAGCTTATTACTCCTGTATTGGTTGATGCAACTAATGGTGACGTAATTGGACTAACTGAAATGCCTTGGTATGGCAAAGTACTCTCTTTATCAAGGCCACTGCATTTTGGAGACTATGGGGGATTATTTCTTAAAATATTATGGGCAATACTTGATATCATCACCATTATTATTCTCGGCAGTGGGCTGTACCTTTGGTATCAAAAGAATAAAAAAACTAATTTTAATACAACCAGTAAAAAAAGTGCGGAGTAGCTTACTGATGGCCAAACAGCTTTCTCGTTGGCAAATTTTCAAGTTGCCAATTATCTTATTTATACTTTCTATAACAGGCATAGTTGCCGCTTTGCTTGTTGATGGCGAAATTGATTTACTTGCAAGCTTAGCGCTCGCCTCAACCCTGATAGTCACCGCGTGGTATATCTTAAAGTAAAAAAGACTCCCAAATACACAGCTAAACTGCTGTGTTAGAGCGTAACTAGATATCTATTCGGCTCTCTATTTTCATGTAGTGAGTCGCTCTATTTTTTATAGAAATTCAGAATACGAACTGAGAACAGCCCTATTAATACTTAAATTGACTTTATCTCCAAGAACTCGACGGTTAATGCCGGTGGAAAAATGATCCCAGAGTAAGTAGGCTACAGTGTAGGTATGGTAGTCCCTCCGAGCTTAATAGAGAGTATAATACCAATCGACTTAAATATTTAACCATTCTAGCGAGCTAAATAAAGCGCTAACTGCGTTATAATTTTTCATGTAGAACAACTACATGTCAAAATTTACGCCTTGTTATCACGTCATTTATCTGTCGCTAT
>NZ_PNDT01000128.1:0-335 GCF_005886375.1 Pseudoalteromonas sp. S1727 | reverse complement strand
AGCATCTGCTAAATCACGTATTAAAGATGCTGATTTCGCGGCAGAAACGGCTAACTTAACGAAAAACCAAATTTTACAACAAGCGAGTCAAACTATTTTAGGTCAAGCAAATCAACGGCCACAAGCAGCATTGAGCTTATTACAAGGCTAAAAATTAAATAAAAGTTAAAAATTTTATAAATAAAGCTAAAGCTTTCACTTTATCGGACGATAACTGACTTAGAGAACTATCAATCTAGGACTCTAAGTCAGGTAATATGGCAGGGTAGGGGTATCCCGCTATATTACTATTAAAATGATAAAGCGGAGGCTAATATGGCTTTATATGTAAATAC
>NZ_PNDT01000127.1:0-38104 GCF_005886375.1 Pseudoalteromonas sp. S1727 | reverse complement strand
CAGATTCTTCAGTACGTGGTGAGTAGCCTCTTAAACGGATCTCGTCTATGACGCGTTGTCTTAATGGGGTCATTGGTTTTCTCCGGTGAATAGGGGAAATCCCAATGACAAGTGTGGCAATTATGCTAGAGGTTGCTAGCTCCGCGTAGCGGCTTTGTTCAACAGCTTATAGAACGCCACTTTGGGGGGTTATGACACCCCAAAACGGCGTATATTACATGGCTTAATAATTCCACTAAACAACTCCAATGTAAACAGACAATTACGTATGTTATAAAATTACCGCTGCTAAAATACACCAAAACGACTTTTAATAATGTTATTGGACAAAACACAAATGACTGTCTATACATACAGCACCACTTGGAAAGTTGAAAATTATTTATGAAATCTCTTTTTCTAAGCATGATTAAAGATCATATGTATAGCAAGCGGTATGCAAAGAGTACTATTGAAGCTTTCCTGTTTTGGATAGCTGCCTATATTCGTTTTAACAATATGCAGCACCCAAGCTCTATGGGAGACACTCAAGTAGAATTATATTTAAACCATTTAGTAAACTCGCAAAATGTAGCGCAAGGCACACAAGCACAGGCATTGAATGCGCTAAGTTTCTTATACAAAGAAATAATTAAGTGTCCCCTCTCATTATCATTAAACTTTGTAAAAGTGTACGCCGAAGAAAATTACCCGTTGTGCTGACACAAACAGAAGTTCAATACGCGATATAAAATCGCTGCTACATGACTTGATAAAGCATTGATATTTTAAATTTCCATAAAAAAACCACGGCAGTTAACCGTGGCTTTTGAGTGCTAAGTATTACTGGTTAAACAAACTTACTTTAGTGCTTTTTTAACCACTGGGTAATGATCCCATACGTGTTTATCGCTTAAAGAGCGAACCAATTTAACGTATTCTGCATGTGTCCACGCAAGTGGTGTGGCGGAGTTAGTGCCCTCGCCTAATTGATAGCCTGCTTTGTTATTGCCTACGCCGTCCCATACTTGCTCAGGGAGCATCATGCCTTCGTTGGCAAACTGCTCTAACCCTTTCACATAGGTGTTTTTAATAGATTGCTGTTTGTCTGCGTTTAACGATTGCGTGGCATTAGCTGCGGCTATTTCATAATGGCCTCGCTCACCTGTAAAGAACGGCCAAACACGACCACGTTGCCCAGGGGTGTTTTGCCCGCCTTCGGCATAGTTTGTGCCAGTTACTTCATCTTCGCCGTAACCGTCGTTACCATAGCGGCGGTAGCCTGGGAATGAGCCGCTGCCATCGCTAAACTGATAGCTGTACTTAACTTGTAAGTTATCGGCTAAGGTTTCATCGTCATACTCAGGTAAGGTTTTTACAATGCTTGGAGCAAGTGCATCGCGCACGCCGTAGCGTACTAGCTCTAAAAAGCCGCCATCTAAAATTTGCTTTTTATTAAAGCCTTCGCGACCATTATTGGCATTAATTTTAGTGTTTGAATTGGCGTCTTTATCTTGGCCGATACGAATAAAATACTCACCGTCTGAATGGCTTGATTCTAAATTACCTGCGGTGGTGAACATCATGCTTTCAATGTCGCTATTGTATTTTTTAGCGGTTTCAAGATAGCGTTTAGCGTTTTGGTCATCACCTGCAAGTTTTGCAATATCAGCGGCGGTAATTAAACCTGCTACAACAGCGGCAGTTGTTGAAGGTGAATATCCTTCTTGCTCTTCCCATCGCTCTTGTTGAGTGGCTGGCGGCGTAATTTGCATGTCGTTCCACAAGATTTTTGCTCGGCCACCGTCAACTAAAAAGTCAGCAGCGGGTTTTAACATACGGCCGTACCAATCAGTTAGCTCTGCATCTGTTAATACATCTGCTTGGTGCAGTTTCCACGCAAGCATAATAGGCATGGCTGTTTGGTCAAGCTGCACACCAACCCATTCAAGTTCACCGTCAACATGTGTTTTTTGTAAGAACCAGCCAGTATCGCCATTGTTACCCGGTGTTTTGGCGTTTACTTGTACTTTTTCAAGGTATTCGAATGCGGTTTTAGCCGTGGCGGTATCTCCCATTGCCATGAACGCCATGGCTACTTGGTAAAAGTCACGCACCCATACCGCTTTATAGCCAGTTGAACCCGTTTTTGCTGATACCGTTTCGCCCCAAGGATTAGATAACGACGCGATAAGTGCGCCTGCATGGGTTTTATCTTCTTGCGCTTTTAACACCATGGCACTGGTGTAAAGAAGTTTACCGTTATCAGCTGTTTGCGCAGTCATGGTATTAAGCGGCGCAAGGCTTTGTAAGTAGTCTTGCCAGCCTAATGCCTCACCTTTGCCGTTGTAGTTATCAAGTACATTTTCATAGCCACGAGCTAAACTTGCTTGGCCTTCTTTAAAGCTTGCTTGCTCGTTGTTACCAAAACTTAGGGTTAAATCAAATTGGCTGTTTTTGCCAATCTCACCCAGTTCGGCGAGCAAGCTCACATTACCTGACTGCTCACCGGTGTTGGTATAAACATTATTTAGTTGCTGTGAGGCTTTCAGCTCATTTAGGCCATCGCTTTTGCCTGTAAAACCAACACTGGTTTGTTTAAACGGTTTTGCGCCTTGCAGTGATAAGTAACTATCGCCCTGCCAAGCCACTAAACCTTGCTCAGTGGTTTTGGCAAAGTCATCAAGGCCGTTGTTATCAATATATGGGTTAACACTTACATAGGCTTTTACGTTATCAAGCTTGGTATTAAAAATACTGCGAACAAATAAAGTTTGCCCGTCTGGGTCGGTAAATATGTGTTTTTCTAAGCTAAAGCGGCCTTGTTTGTCTGTGCTGGTTACTTTGTAAGCCAGTGATAACGGGCGACCTTGCGCATCTTTGTATAAATAATCAATCGTAACATCAAGGTCGTCGGTTTCTGTGACGGTAAAGTCTTTACCGACAACCACAAACTGCATGTCTTTAATTTGCGCTTGGTGAATAAGCCCGAACATGGTTTCGGTGATCATGCCTTTAGCAATCGAAAACCATACTTTGGATACTGTGCCTGTTGCTGCATTATCGCTGTATGCGCCGTTTTGGTATTGCTCAAATGATGTGCCAATACCGGTTTTACCTGAGTATGCCCAAAATGGCTCTGCGCCAGGCGCACCCGGTGCTGATAATTGCGAAGTGACGTGTGTATCCGTTCTTGCTTGTTCAGTGCTACAAGCTGTTAAGCCCAGCATAAGTAAACTTGTGGTGATGATGTTGTATTTTTTCATTTTTTACCCTTAATTCTTTCTCTTAGTGATTAGTGTGCTTAACACGCAGTACAGCAACAGCCGCCAATACAAATGACACAGCGCCTAGCACTAATGCATATATAGGTTGATTCTCAAAAAAGTGACGTAAAATGAGGCCAAGTACGCTGGCTGCCAGTAATTGCGGGATCACGATAAAGAAGTTAAAAATTCCCATATATACGCCCATTTTATGGCTCGGTACTGAGGTACTTAACATGGCATACGGCAGTGATAGAATAGACGCCCACGCAAAACCAATACCTATCATTGGCCAAATAAGTAATGTTGGATCTTTGATCACTATAAAGCTAACTAACCCTAGCGCACCTAATATTAAGTTGATGGCATGCGCGAGCTTTAAGCCCACACGCTTTACGATGATCGGGATACATAACGCGGCAATTGCGGCAAAACCATTGTAAGCTGCAAACAAAATACCGACCCAATCAGCGCCGTTATTGTACGCCGCAGAGCTGGTATCGCTGCTACCGTAATGAAAGCTGGTCACCGCTGAGGTGGTGTAAATCCACATTGCAAACAGTGCAAACCAACTAAAGAACTGTACCCATGCGAGTTGTTTCATCGCCTCTGGCATAGTGAATACATCGTTAACGACTTGGTAAAAGCCGCCCGTTGTTGCTTGCTTTGCCTTAAGTGCACCTGCAATAAATTGAATAACGCCAAAGCTCACTAAGCCACCAGCAAGTAAGTAAAGCTCTTTTTCAAGCTTTAGCCCTGTTACAAGCCCAAGCACAGCTAAACCGAGTACAGTAAAAATAATACCGCCTTTCGTAAAGTTAACTGTATTGGTTATGCTTTGTGGTTCATCAGCGCTGTCTTGCTCGTTAAATTTAGCCAGTTGCTCAGGTGAATATTCTTTAGTGGTTAGAATCGTCCAGCCAACCGCAATTAATAAAATGACTCCGCCAAAGTAAAATGAATACTTCACAGAATCTGGAATTTGCCCCAGTGATGCGGTATTGGCAATATCAAACCAGTTCGTCATCATCCACGGTAATGCTGAGGCCACAACCGCGCCTACCCCAATAAAAAAGCTTTGCATGGCATAGCCCGTTGCTCGCTGTTTTTTCGGCAGGTTATCGCCCACTAAAGCACGAAATGGTTCCATGGTTACGTTGATAGAGGCATCCATGATCCACAGCATGCCTGCCGCTATCCATAATGTAGGAGAGTTGGGCATAATAAACAGCGATAAGGTCGTTAAAATAGCGCCGTATAAAAAGAAAGGGCGGCGACGCCCTAGTTTGCCCCAGGTTTTATCGCTCCAATACCCTATGATCGGTTGCACAATTAAGCCTGTGAGCGGTGCTGCCACCCATAAAATAGGAATATCATCAACGTTTGCACCCAATGTTTGAAATATTCGGCTCACGTTACCGTTTTGCAGCGCAAAGCCAAATTGAATACCTAAAAAGCCAAAGCACATATTCCATATTTGCCAAAAGCTTAAATCGGGTTTGTTATCTCTCATCATGTGCTCCAGTGGTTAATACTGCACTGCTAAGCGCATTTAAAGTTAAGCTGATCTGTGCATGTTGTTCGGTAATAGTGATTACTGCTGTTTGGTTTGCTTCAAGTAAATCCAGTAACTTAAACTCGCCACGTTTATCATCAACTAAGGTGGTCATTGGAATTTCAATAGTGACGATTGTTTGTACGCTCGCAAAATTACTTACAACCCATAATTGTTGCTTGCCAATATTACGACTAAACGCAGCAACGTGCTCACTCCCTGTAACCGTAAGTGGTTGCATGTCACCGGCTACAATCGCTGGGTGCTTACTTAGTGCCATCACTGATTTGTAATATTCACGCAGTTGGTTTTGCTCAGTAGTTAACGCACCACCGTCAAATTTGCCATTATTCATCCACGCTTGATGCGCTGGCACGCCAATGTAATCAAATATACTGGTGCGAGTCGGTTGACCAAAGCCTGCATCTTCAGAGCCGTCTTCACCTACATCTTGGCCAAAGTACAACAGTGTCGGAGCGCGGCTAATAAGGTTTGATACCACCAACGCTGGTTTACCTTTGTCAGCACTGCCTGCAAAGTCAGGGCTTGCGATACGTTGCTCGTCATGATTTTCTAAAAAGTGCAGCATGTGTTGTTCAATGTCTGCAACGGCTTGCTGGGGTGCAAAAATGCTGTTTGCAGCTTGCTTGCCTTGCATAACGCCTTTAAGCGTGTCGTAAAAGCCTACTTTGTCGTAGAGGTAATCCATCTTCCCTTGATGAATATAAGGGCGGTATAAAGTGGGGTTGTATACTTCGGCCAATAAAAATGCATCTGGGTTGTGCATTTTAATCGACGAGTTTAAAAAGCTCCAAAACTCCACGGGCACCATTTCAGCCATATCATAGCGAAAGCCATCTACGCCTTTATCGAGCCAGTACAGTGCAATATCTCTAAATTTGTACCAGCTGTTAGGTAAGTCTTTATCTTGCCAAAACTCAAAATGAGCGCGTAAATCCTTAGTAGCATAATCGCTTGGTAAAGTGGGAAAGTCATAACTGCCGTCTGGTTTTACCCCATAGTTAACTTTAACTGTTTCGTACCAATCGTTTATATCTGGTTTAGCAGCACGTGCGCCGTTCCCCGTCCACTTAGCGGGTGTTTCATCAAATAAGTTATCGGCTAATGGATGCGCGTTACCACCAAGTACTTGATAGCCTTCGCTAGTTGGCACTTGAAACGACTGCCCTGTTACATAATAAAAGTTATTATCGCGAGCATACTCTACGCTGGTGTCATCTTGTTCACCAAAATCTTTTACGCCAGCAGGTTTTGCGGTTGACTTATAATGACGTGCAACATGATTTGGCACGATATCAATAACCACTTTCATACCATGTTGATGGGTGCGCTCTATTAACGCTGAAAACTCTTCTAATCGACGTTCAGGATTAATTGCTAAATCTGGGTTTACATCGTAATAGTCTTTAATCGCATAAGGTGAGCCTGCACGCCCTTTTACAACATCAGGATCATCTTGGCTAATTCCATATTGGCTATAATCACCCACCAATGCGTGGTGTAAAACGCCGGTATACCAAATGTGAGTCGTGCCAAGCTCTTTAATGCCTGATAATGCAGCATCATTAAAGTCACTAAATGTGCCCACACCATTTTGCTCTTTTGTACCCCAAGGCACATTTGCTGTTTGGGTATTACCAAACAGACGGGTAAACACTTGGTATACAACTGGCTTTGAATGTTCGCTAAATTGCTGCTTTGCAACTTGTTGCTCGTTTGCTTCAGGCTCAGGCTGCTTTGAGCAAGCAGTTAACAGTACACTGCTGGCCAAAAGCAACGAACCATACTTAAGTGAGCTAATTGTGGTTTTGTTTGTTGTCATAATCTTCTTACTTATCCAGACGGTTTAACAATATGTAATTAAACCGTCATTTTTATTATAGCTATGATACTAATGTGAACTGCCGCTGACTGACAGTATTTGCATACGTATTCACGTTATTCAATAACTAATACTAGGGCGCTCATCGCAGGTAAGGTGAGCGGTTTGGTTAGTTTCACCTTTTGCTTGTTGAATAAGGCGGTCGCACTTTTATGGTTCCCTAGTACTTCACGCATATAATCTAACGACCAGGTTTTAGCTGTGGTATTTTTATTTAAAAATACCAACACAGTTTGTTGTTCGCTAATACGGGCGTAGCTATACACTCCCTGTTTTGGGCTAAAGTGTGTCAGCTTTCCTTTTGCAATCGCTGGGCTATTTTTTCTAAAGTTAAGCAGTGTGGTTATAGTTTGCTGCATATCAACTTGATCGCTATTTAAGCCTTGGCCTGTAAACGCGTTTGTTATTTGTCCTGCAAAGCCACCGGGAAAATCAATACGTATATCACCATGATCGTTACTGCCCGTGTTATCTAGTAATACCTCAGTACCATAATACATTTGTGCAATACCCCGCGTGGTAAGTAGCATGGTCATCGCCATTTTGGTTTTTGCTAAGTCTTGTTTAAGCTCAGTATAAACGCGGCTCATATCGTGGTTATCGGCAAACACGAGTAAGTTATCTGGGTTTGGGTATAAAAAATCATTGGCAAGCGATTCATACACTTTGACCCACCCGGTATTCCAGCTTTCGTCTTCATTAAGTGCTTGAATAAGCGACTCTTGCAAAGAAAAATCCATTACACTGGGAAGACTTGACGTATAGCCATCGTTATTTATTTTTCCAGCTTGCCAATACGAGGCAATTGCTGGGTTTGAGGTCCACTCTTCTCCCACAATATTAAAGTTCGGGTACTCAGCCATAATCGCCTTGGTCCAATCAGCTAAAAACGCTTTGTCTGAATATGAATAAGTATCAACGCGAATACCGCTTAAATCAGCGTATTCAATCCACCAAATGGCATTTTGAATAAGGTAGGTAGCTAATAAAGGCTGGCGCTGATTTAGATCTGGCATGGTTGATACAAACCAGCCATCACTAAACTGGCGCTTATCAAACTCACTGGCATGAGGGTCTTGAATTGTTTGCCGCGCATGACTGGTTGCATGTTTACCATCAGCAAAATCGCCATTAAAGTTTATCCAGTCGGTAGTGGGTTTATCTTTCATCCACTCGTGCTCTGAGCCAAAGTGATTCAGTACTAAATCCATCACTAAGCCGATGCCGTGTTGTTTCGCTTTTGCTGATAACTCGCGGTAAAGTTCGTTCGAGCCCATACGTGAGTCTATGTTGTAAAAGTCTGTAATGGCATAACCATGATACGAATAACTTGGCATGTTGTTTTCAAGCGGTGGGGTTAACCATAACTGCGTAACTCCTAATTCATCTAGGTATGGCAGCGCATTGATAATACCTTGAATATCACCGCCATGACGCCCACCTCGTTCACTTGGGTTTGCAGCCTCTGCCATACCTTGAACCGTATCGTTACTGCTGTCGCCATTGGCAAAACGGTCAGGATTAATGAGGTAAATGGTATCGCCACTATCAAAACCTTGGCGCTCAGCGCTATGGTTACTGCGTGCTAATAGTGGGTATTCAAACTGATCTCCCGCTCTATTTTTAAACAGTAACTTACCCGGCTTGGCATTTGGGCTAATCTCAAGATTTATAAATGCGTAATTTGCGTTATCGGTCTTGGTAATACTTTTTAGCTCAACGCCTGGGTATGATTCCAGATACCATTGTTGTTTAGCAATTTCAGTTTCATGCAGCATGATTTGCAATGAGCTGTTTTGCATTCCCGCCCACCAGTTTTGTGGTGATACAGTCATTGCATTGACTGCTGAAGTTGTGGCTAAACATGTCGTTAATAACGAGCCTGCTAAAAGTGTGTGAATGAGTTTTTTCATATTATTGCTTCATCCTCTGCAAAAATTCATTGTGGGTTGGCAATTGGTTTACTGTCCCGTCAATTAACGTTTTTAAATTTGTGAATAGCTCGGCTAATTGTTCATCGTTGAGGGCATTGGCTAAGGGATGAAAATCGTCGGCTTCAAGCCCTTGTCCTATCATGACTTGTTGCCACGCAACTTCAGCAAACAGCTCGTCATCTTGGCGTATAATTTTGCCAGTGGCTTTAAATAAATCGATTTTCTTTTGCAGTGTGTCTGGAATACTCATTTGCTTACATTGACGCCAAAATGCACTATCTGTGCGTTCGGTTAATTTGTAATGCAAAATGATAAAATCTCGTATACGCTCAATTTCAGTTTGGCTTTGTTGATTGAAGGTATCAATCAAGGTTTCATCAATTCCGTCATGAGGGAAAAGTTTAATTAGCCGAATAGCTGCCGTTTGTATTAAATGAATACTGGTTGACTCTAATGGTTCTAAAAAGCCACTTGATAAACCCACAGAGACCACATTTTTATGCCACTGTTTGCGACGGCGTCCCGTTTTAAAACGAATAACCCGCGGCTCAGTGATAGGCTCGCCGGGTAGATTATCTAATAACTGTTGTTTAGCCTGTTCATCCGTCATATGGCGGCTTGAAAACACCAAGCCATTACCAACCCGGTGCTGAAGTGGTATTTGCCATTGCCAACCTGCATCATGCGCAATCGAGCGTGTGTAAGGAACGGGATCATTCGAACTTTGAGTTTGTACTGCAATTGCGCTATCACAGGCTAACCAGTGCGACCAATCTTCAAAACCTGTATTAAGGGTTTGCTCAATCAACAATGCTCGCAGCCCCGTACAATCAATAAATAAGTCACCTGATATTAACTGCCCATCATCAAGCGCTAAGGCGCGAACAAAACCGCTCTCTTCACATTGTTTAACGTGTGCTATTTTACCTTCAATACGTTTAACGCCGCGCGAAATTGTCAGCTCTTTTAAAAACTCACCGTACAGGGTTGCATCAAAATGGTAGGCGTAGTTTAAGCCTGTGAGCTGTGTGTTGGGTATATGCGTTAAGTGAGCAAACTTATGCTGTTTGGCAGCTTGGTAATTGAGGGAAAAATCCCAAAAATCAGCAGCCGTCCCTTGCTGCTTTGCTCTTAACCAAAAATGGTAGAATTCACAAAACGGAAAGTCTTTGCCAATATCGCCAAAAGCATGCATGTAGCTGTGTTGTGGTGCTCGCCAGTTTTCAAATTCAATCCCCAATTTAATAGTGGCCTGGGTTGCTTTTATAAACTCGTTCTCTGGTATACCCAGTGCCGCATTAAGGTGAAGGATCGGCGGAATACTCGCTTCGCCTACGCCTACAGTGCCTATTTGCTCTGACTCAACAAGGGTAATGTTAACAACCTTACCGAGCACTTTATTAAGTAGCGCTGCGGTGATCCACCCAGCGGTGCCACCACCCGCTATTACCACGTCTTTTATTTGTTGCTTTTGCATAGCACCTGCTCCACTTGCGTTTACATAAGTGTAGTCGATATAAAAAAGCCCTTGTAAAACAATTCACAAGGGCCTTTTAACGCTAAAGGATGTTATAGCTTGTAACTAAAGCCAAGTAAGAAAGTACGGCCGTAATCTTGATAATCACGTACTTGTAAATCACTGTCGCCTTGTAAAGAAACAAATGGTTCTTCAGTGATATTCTGGACTTGGAAGGTCACGCTTAAACCGTCAAGGCTTTCTACGCCGCCTTCACTAAAGTCATAACCAATTTGCGCATCCCAAATGGTCTCGCCTTTAATATCAACTTGTGTTGTTTCAAAACCTAAGCCATAAACGTCACCTTTAAAGTCACTACGTTTACGCATACTAGTACGCGCTTGGAAGCCACTACGCTCATAATAAACAGTTAAGCTATCAATTTGATCTGATAAACCTGGTAATTCATAGTCATTACCATTTTGGTCTTGAATGTCTTGCTCAACACCTGTGTGGCTTGCGATCATACCAAAACCATCAAGCGAAGAATGGAAAATATTAAACGGCAGAGCAAGTGACAATTCATAGCCCCAAAGATCACCTTCACCACCATTTACTTTACCCGAACCGGAACCAGTTGAGTTAGCTGGGATCTCACCTGTTGATGGGTCTGCAATACCAGACATATCTACTTCATAGCTACCATCAAAAATCCACTGCGTTATATCTTTATAAAAGAATGCAGCTGCAAAGTAGCCTTCGGCATTAAAGTAGTTTTCGTAGCTTAAATCTAACCCTGTCGCTTCTTTAGGTTCAAGCAAAGGATTACCACCTGAAACATTCCAGTAATTACCATTTTCATCTGGTTGCTGATTATAGCTTGCATTAACTGATGCATTCATTTCATCTAATCGAGCGCGCGAAATTGTTTTTGCAGCACCAAAGCGAATGGTTTGATCTTCATCAATCGCAAACGATAAATTAATACTTGGTAGGAAGTGATTATAATCATGACTTACATCTGTTGGCGTAACAACAACAAGTCCATCAACCGTGTTTGCCGCAGAGCCTTGTGATGATTGCTTAGTTTGTACATAACGCGCACCAATGTTACCAGTAACAGGGATTGAACCTAGCTCTGCATTGATATCTAGCTGTGCAAAAACTGCGGTTACTTCTTCTTGTACTGTCCAAGATTGCGTTTTATGTTTTTGGTCAGTTAAGCTCTCTTGCAGTAAGTCATAGTAGCCATCATTAACTAAACCATTCACATCATAGGCTATCATGTTGCCCATACCAATAAAGTCTAAACTGGCTGACCCTTCACGATATTGCTCAGGTACTGATAACATCCCTGGATTTGAAAGTGAAAAATCTTTTAATGTCATGTAATAACCTTCTGACAGCTTAGACTTTTCTCGGTCACGGTATGAAATACCAAAACTGACTTTACTGAAATACTCACTATCTAGTACTTTGCTCGCAGCAAGTTTTAGAGTTGATAGTTCATCATTTATTTCAGGTGCATTAATAAAGCCGTCTTGCGCCGTGTTTTCATAAGGTGTGCCTTTTAAACCATATTTATCATTCAGGGCAGCACTACTCCCCCAAGACAATGGGCCACCTAACTGAATTAAGCCATAATCGCTGTAATCAAGTTCATGTGAAAATTGCGCGCCAGTATTACCACCATCAAATTCATAACCAATGTTCTCTGCGATCCCATTAGCATCCCCGCGACCCGTTCCTGAGTAACTCTCAATACTCCAAATTTGACGTTCTACCTCTGAGCGGCTGACATCAAATTCAACTGACCAATCGTCACTGATATCATATTTAGTATTAAAGCCAAATTGTGTCAGTTCTGCATTTCGTTCTTCGTAGTCATTTCGTACAACTACGCGCTGACCTTGAGTTACAGCACTCGTTATAAAGTCCGAGTTGGCATCGACTACTTCTGAACCTGATAATATTTGACCTTGGCCCCAAGCAAAAGGTACTTCAATACCACGTAGAATTTTTTCATCTGAAAAATCCACATATAACGCATCAAACGTCATACTTAAACGATCTGTTGGTGCTGCTTCAATAACAAGCATAGCTGAATCACGTTCAAGGGTTGATGAACGCACGAATGGTTTTGCACCACCTAAAATAGGATTATATGGCCCCACAGTAGTGTCATCTTTTAGTTTATTTTCTGAAATACTGTAATCAGGATAACCCCAAGAGTTCCAACGTTTCTCTTGATTAGGTGAACTCATTTTATTGTAAGCAAATGCAACACCAATCGTGTCATCTGCAAACTGGTCTATGTATGAAACTGTGCCACGGAAACCTTGGTCATCGCCATCAGGATTTAACTTTTCAAAACCTGTTTGCTCCAATTGACCATTAAACATGATAACGCGCTCACCTTTACTTAACGGTTTTACGGTTTGCATGTCGATAACACCCGCAATACCTTCAGCGTCTAGGCTGGCGCTTGGTGTTTTGTATACGGTTACACCGCTCATAATTTCTGATGGGTAAAGGTCAAACTCAACACCACGGTTATCGCCAATCGATACTTGCTCACGGCCATTAAAAGTTGTTGCGCTTTCGTTTTCACTGAAACCACGAACACTCACGCGGCTAGCACGACCATCAAGGCGTTGAGCAGTTAAACCAGGTAGGCGTGCAATTGATTCAGCAATTGATGAGTCAGGCAATTTACCAATATCTTCTGCTGAGATAGATTCGACCACTTCCGATGAAAAACGTTTTGTATTGATTGACTCTACTACGCTGCCACGAAAGCCTTTCACTTCGATGACTTCAACGTCATTGTTTGCTGTTGGTTGCTCTAGTTGTGCGTGCGAAGCGAAACTGCTAATACCTGCTGTTGCAAGTGCAATTGTTAATATACTTGGTTTGAACATAGACATGATGTTTCCCCATTACCCATATTGTTATACCAACGAGACAACAGCGTGTGATAGATGCAGTTACTCGTTAGGTGATTTTGTTGTCAGGGTGAATATTAACGCCCGCTTTATTTTATTAACAACTTTATGCATACGTATTCAGATTAGTGCAAAAACAATCCATTTAACAAAAACTTTACAAGATTAATGGCAACACCTTGTTTTTATAAGGATAAATAACAACAGTTGTCGTGCAACAGATCACTAAATTAATTTTACCAACCACAGCCTGTGTATTCTCACTCTCTCTACCTGTAAACACTTAATTTCAAACAAGCTTGCTAATATTGCCCAGTAAAAATCACGAGACTTTTTCGCAATGAAATTGGTAAGACCATTATTGAAATACACCAATAACTCGCAAACCCTTTTAAAATCACACCAAAATGAACGTTTGAAATTGTTAACTTTACTCAAGCTCCAATTGGTAAGGTTTAATAAGTAAGCCATATTGAGTTGTTAAAGCCAAATTTTCAGTGCTGTCACTATCGCTTTCAAAATCTATTTGTCATGCATACGTATGCAGGCTTTTTACAGTCTTGTAGCCTTCACGTATGCTTTTTAAAAAATAACGTGGCGAAGTAGTAGCCACATCTAAGATTGACGTAATCACTATGATTAATATAGTGAAGCAGCACTGTCACGATGGAGAAAAGCATGGCTCAGCAGCAATGGTATAAAGGTGCGGTTATATACCAAGTTTACCCGCGCAGTTTTCAAGATACCAATGGCGATGGAATTGGTGATTTAAAAGGGATCATCTCTCGCATTGACTATATTAAAAGTCTCGGTGTTGATGCGATTTGGATCTCACCATTTTTTAAATCCCCAATGAAAGATTTCGGCTATGACATTAGTGATTATCGTGACATTGATCCACTATTTGGCGATCTTAACGATTTCGATGAATTGATCGCACAAGCACATCAACGTGATATTAAAATCATTATTGACCAAGTATTAAGCCACACATCGGATCAACATCAATGGTTTTTAGACAGTCGTGAAGATAAAACCAATGATAAATCTGATTGGTATGTATGGGCTGATGCAAAACCAGATGGTACACAACCAAATAATTGGTTAAGTATTTTTGGTGGACCTGCTTGGCAATGGGAGCCGCGCCGTGGCCAGTATTATTTACATAACTTTTTAACTGAACAACCGGATCTAAACTTTCATAATCCTGACGTTCGTAAAGCAGTGCTGGATAACGTGGAGTTTTGGCTGAAAAAAGGTGTAGACGGCTTTAGACTTGATGCAATTAACTTTTGCTATCACGATGCACAGCTTCGTGACAACCCCGCTAAACCACCTGAAAAACGCCAAGGCCGTGGTTTTAGTGAAGATAACCCGTATGCGTTTCAATATCATCACTACAATAACACGCAACCTGAAAACATCAGCTTTATGCAGGATATTCGTGCCTTGCTTAATAAATACCCAGGCACAGTGTCATTAGGTGAAATTTCATCAGAAGATTCATTGGCCACCATGGCCGAGTACACTTCAGGTGGTGATAAGCTGCACATGGGTTATAGTTTTGAATTACTAACCAATGACTACAGTAGTGAATACATTCGTACAACAGTTAAAACTTTAGAACAACGTATGACTGAAGGCTGGCCGTGTTGGGCCTTCAGTAATCATGATGTGGAACGTGTTGCGAGCCGCTGGAGCAGCGATAGCAGTATTAATCCAGCGCAATGTAAGATGCTCAGCGCACTGTTAGCTTCACTACGTGGCAGTGTTTGTATGTACCAAGGTGAAGAGTTAGGTTTAGGCGAAGCAAGTGTGGCATTTGAAGACTTACAAGACCCTTACGGCATTACTTTTTGGCCAAACTTTAAAGGCCGTGATGGTTGTCGTACACCAATGCCTTGGCATAACAACGACTGCGAGCAAGCCGGTTTCTCTACAGTCAAACCATGGTTACCCGTTGATCAAAACCACAAACATCAAGCCGTTAATGAACAAGAAAACGATCGTGATTCAATCTTAAATGCCTTTCGCCACTTTATGGCATGGCGTAAAGAGCAAGCAGTATTACTTGAAGGCGATATTGAGTTTATTGACACTAAAGAGCCGATACTTGCTTTTTACCGTCATTTTGCAGGACAAACTATGTTATGTGTATTTAACTTAGCGCAAGAACCTGCAAGCCTAAACATTGAGCACACGAATGTTGTGCCTCATGTTGAACTGCAACATCATAATGGTGCTATTGATAATCACACGCTTACCCTGCCTGGTTTTGGTTGTTTTTACGCAACGATAAGTTGATTTTTACAGTGCTGCCCACAGCATTAAAAAGTAATTCGTTCTCATAATCGTATATAATCGGTGATTGCAATCGCCGATTTTTATACTCATATTAATAAGCAATCAAATTATTTTTATACCAATCGCCATTTATAGCGACAGAGAAATAGAGCGATAACAAGGCATAAATTTTTAATGTAGTTGTCCTACATTAAAAATTTATAACGCAATTAACGCTTTATTTAGCTCCCTAGAATGGTTAAATATTTAAGTCGATTGGCATTATCTAACTTTTCAACTAGATAACCTTATCAACGCCCATAAAAAATACCCTTAATCTAAGTGATTAAGGGTATTTAACTTAATTTTCATAAAGCTTAAACTGTTTTTTATAAAGTTTAAGCAATGTATAAATTATTACAATCGGTTAAAACTTATAAGTTGCTTGAAGATAACCAAATCGACCTATATTGTCATATATTGCAGAGCCTGCACCTGTGCCAGTTGTGCTACCTGGTAACTTACGATCAAAGATGTTATCGACACCAAATTTTAGCCCAATACCATTATCGAAATTATAAGCCACTGAAGCATCCGTAACAAAATATGAGCCGTAGCGCATCTCGTTAGATGGATTAGGGTTAGATTCTATTTGTGTAGGATTATATAACTCAACTCCATCGATAAAACGAGTAGTAAAGCCAACCATTAGATTATCATAAGTATAATCAACAGAAAGGTTACCTTGCCAAGATTCATCACCTAGTACCCCTTGGTAATCGGTGTAATTCTCTGGCTCAGCTGAGAATGGGTAATCTTTAGCTTCAATTAAATAAGTACCAATGAAACTTGTACCAAAGCTACCACCAAAAGCATCAAAATCATAACCAAACTCAAAATCCACCCCTGAATTCAAACTACGTGCGATGTTAAGTGCAAATCCCTTTAATAAAGTAATTTCACTAGTGTTTGGATCGCGTGTAATTAAACCACAGAATTGGTTATCTATACCTGTTGGAGAATCTACACAACGGTCAATAATTGTTTGAAAACCGATGCCGCTGATTGTGTCGTCAATGTCAATTTCCCAGTAGTCGGCAGTTACGCTAAACCCTTCTAACCATTCTGGCTGATAAACAATACCCGCAGTAATTGATTTAGACTCTTCTGGTTGAAGATCAGGGTTACCACCTACTAGGGTTTCTAACGTCGCGCTATCATAGTTTGAATCAAAATCAGCAGGGACACCTAATGCCGCACAGTTGGCTGCACGTAAAGCTCGGCCTGATTCACTTAACTGATCAAGTTCAGAAACTTTACAGCTATCATCTACATTCGTAAATGATTGACTTTGTCCAGAAAACAGCTCATCAATATTTGGTGCTCTCATTGCTTCTGAAACAGTAAATCTAGCACGTAGCTCTGGAGTAATAGTCCAATCTAAACCTAATTTCCAACTTGTTGCATCACCAACTGTTGAATAATCGGCATAGCGAACCGCAGTATCAAAAACTAAACTATCAATTAAAAATACATCTTCGATTAACGGTACTGACAATTCGAAAAATGCTTCCTTAACATCATAGCCGCCATCAGTTTCACCAAGTGCATTAAAGAAAGTAGCGCCCGTTTTGGCAAATGGGTCTTCTATAGTTACACTAGTCTCATCACGGTATTCTACACCACCCGCAAAACCGACCATGCCCGCAGGCAATTCAAAAAGTGCAGAGTTGCTAAATGTAGCATTAAATACAGTTTGCTCAATCTCAGAAGTACCTGTTGAGGTCGTGGTCACATAATCGATTGCTGCTTGGCTAATCGCTCCATCACCCATGATGTTAGCAGCTACGCAGCCATCAGCGCGAGCCTCTGCACTACGGCAAACAATATTTCCGCTATCATCAAAAACAGCATCTATGGCATTTGCGTAATTAGCCATAATCACGTTTGCACCATTGACACGCTCAATTTCCGACTTACCATGAACTAAAGATATATCCATAGACCAATCTTCAGTAATATAGCCTTGGATACCAGTTACAAATCGCGTTGTTTCACGAGTGTTTTCTTCTAAGCGGCGACCAATATCATTGTACATCTTATTTACGCCAATAATCGATAGACCTTCTTGGTCCATCATTGCCGCTGTATCTGCTGATAAGAAAGCATTGTCACGACTAATTAAATTTGCGCCACTATAAAAACGGAAAAACGGTTGGCCAATATTTTCGCCTTCAGTTTTAGAGTATTTAGCTTGGAAATACGCATTTAACTCATCAGTCACATCATAATTTACTTTAAAATTATAGTTAACACGTTCAAATTTTGGCTGAATCTCAGAATATTGGCGCAGGTTTATAAAATCACAATCTGGGCCACCACAATATTGCCCATCATCAAAACTACCTGTGTTCACAGGTCCTAATGTGCTATCAGGATTGAATCTTCCTAAAATATCGCCAGTGTTCGGATTCCAAACAGTACCAGCATTTGAAATTAAGTAATAGCCAGCATTTGGAACAACTATTTTATCTGGGTAATCTTCACTATCGAGCTGGTCTTCTGGTCTACTCTCTCCTGTTACTACATCATATGGCATTGATGCATATGATGTTGCTGTCCATGGATTATCTAAAGCGTTTAGTGAATCCTGAGCATTGTATTCCATAGAGAATGCCACATTACCGCGACCTTCTGAAAAATCTTTACCGTAAGAAAAAGTAAATTTCTCATTTTCATATGAACTGTTTTCTGCAACACCTTTCGTTGCAGATACATTCAAACCACTTATATTTTTTTTCAAAATGAAGTTAACAACACCTGTTACAGCATCAGCTCCATATACAGCTGATGCACCACCTGTGATGATCTCTACCTTTTCAATCCAAGCACTTGGGATTGTGTTTGTATCAACAGACGATGTACCTGGTGCACTTGAAACGTGGCGTTTACCATCGACTAGAACCAAAGTACGCTCACTACCCATACCACGTAAGTCAAGCAAACTCACACCCGCAGTACCAATGAAACGACCAGAGTTAGCAAGTGAATAAGTGGTCGCCAGTGCTGGTAATTTATTTAACACTTCACCAATGTTTAGTGCACCAGTATTGATCAGATCCTCACCACTAATTACTGTTACAGGTGATGGTGAAATTGCCCCTTCACGTAAAATGCGAGAGCCCGTAACTTCGATTCGCTCAACTTTCTCAGCGCCCTCTTCCGCGGCAAATGAAGTTGCTGAAAATGCAGCTGTTGAAGCTGCGCCAAAAACAATTCCTAAACGAACAGCCTTTGCAACTTTAGTATTTAACATTTGATTCTCCCTGGATCATATTGAAATATGATTTTTATTAGTTTTATTACATTTAAAAGAGTACCAAATTACAAAAGTACCCAATTAAGTGTTAATACTAATACCGCCAGCAACACAAGGTCAACATATAAATAACATTTAAGTCAAGATATTAAATTTCACACCAAGAGCGAGAGTTAATTGCATTAATGTATTTATCGCAACTCTAGCGTATCAATAGATGCGAAGCCGGTTCGTTTTGTGGGAACTTTAAGTTCTAGAAAGAAAATCATTACAGCGGTATGTCAATCATAGGTAGCTTGCAAGTTACTTTTGTCTCCTTAAAGAGAGATTGAACACAAATTAGACTTACTAGTAAGAATCGCTTGGACTTGTCAAGAAGTATGAGAGCAATATTAAAAAAACGACTTATCAATTGTGATCGGCTTTTGATAAAAATGGCAGCTCGTTTGTCTTTAAAGTATTAATTATGCCCATTTAAAACAACGTGCTAAACTTTATTTTTTCTTTTATTCATTTAATAGAGTAATTTAGGTTAATAACTACATTAGATAATGTGAGTGTTAATCTATTGCAACCTAGAAAACTCATGCAACATTTAAAAACTTAAAAAGGAATGATTTATACTACTAATTGCAAGAAATAAAGCTGCTCTATAATATTAATAACTAAAACTAATCCATCACCAAAATTTGATTAAGATAAAAATTATGAGCTGATTATAACGAATACTAAAACCTAAAACACTTTCAGTTAAATTTAACTAAAGACAAATTAAATTAATGTCATTAATTGTCTTTAATAAGTAAAAACCCACTGAAAAATCAATGGGTTTATTATGACTGTTATCCTAATTAAAATTAAAAGCTTTGTGTATAACGGAAGTACCAAAAACGACCAATATCAAATCCGCCATAATAAGAGTAGTTCGAGCTAGGACGTGAGTACATAAGTGGGCCTTGTTTATCAAAGATATTATTTGCACCTACTGATATCGCCCCTTCCCAAGGCAAGTTATAACTTACTTGCACGTCATTGAAAATTGTTGAACCATTCTTTTGTTTAGGTACAACAGTTCCATTTGTCCAATCACGTTGGAAGTCAGGAACATTACATCTATCCTCAAAATAACAATTTTCTCTCATCGATGAGAAATAACGCATATTCCAGCTTGCACTAAAATCTTCATATGACCATTTCAGTCCGGCGTTTGAACGAACACGGAAAGTAGAGCCATGACCTAAGTCTGATGTTACTTTTACCTCGGGTTCATCCGAAGATTTTTCGTCATATTTAGTCACATAAGTCATATCCATTGTAGCTCTGAAATCACCAAAACTAGTCTCAAATGGATAGGCTAATGCTAAGTCGTACCCAGCCGTTTCAGTAAAACCTGCATTGCGATTACCATAGCTTAAGTTGTTAACAATAAAGCTATTAGGATCACGAGAGAACATATCACAACGCGATTCATCAAGGCCAATATAACAATCATCTAGGATTTGATTTGGTGAATCAGCGACAACAGTATTATCAATCGTGATGCTCCACCAATCAACAATGATATCTAAATTTTCAACGAGCTCAGGGTTATAAACAAAACCAATGGTCTTAGTCGTAGACTCTTCTGGTTGTAAAAACTCATTTGAACCACTATTAAATGGCACAGGAGTTTGAGCAGCAGGTCCAGTTGTTGGTACAAATCCTTGTTGTAATTGGCGGTAATCAGCCGGAACATCTTGTAAACAACGAGCAGATCCTTTCGCAACACCGTAAACTGAATCACATGGATCAATAAAACCTGTGGTGAAAGTCTGAGAGCCTCCGCCATAGAGATCACTGATTGTAGGTGCTCGGAAACCTTCAGACCAAGTACCACGAATAAGCAATTCTTCTACTGGACGCCACTTAATACCAATCTTACTATTCGTTGTGTCACCAAAAGTACTATAATCAGAATAACGTGTTGCTAAATTAAGTGTTAATTCATGTGCTCCCGCAACCCCAGATAAAATAGGAATATCTAGCTCGGCAAATAATTCTGAGACATCGTATTCACCACCAGTTGCACCAGCTGCAAGAGTTGTACTTTCTCCTAACTGCGCTAGCGCATCTGGGGCATATTCCCCCTTCTCTTTACGATGTTCAGCGCCTAGTGCAAAAGATAAGTCACCTGCAGGTAGCTGAGCTAGTAAACCACTGATATTAGCGAAGTAAATTGCAGTTTCAGTTTCACCACGATAATGTAATGTAGGAATAAGGAAGTCTTGCACTGCAGGATCTGCAAGTGAATTATCAACCGTGCCGGCACCAAAACCAGCTAAAGGGTTCCATGGTGTACACTCAGACAATGATATAGGCGCAGCTTCTGTTCCACACTGTACTTGACCTGATGCATTTAAAAATGATGGCCCTGTGGCAGCTTTAATTGCTGGTTTATACAAATCACCAGAGCTGACGCCTAAAGATGAACTTTTACTATATACACCACCGATATCCCAATCAAAATAATGACTTCCTACCTCAAAAGAGCCTTCAATTGCTGCGGTAAAACGAATCGTATCTTGGTTACTATCTGTAGTTCGTGGCACTTCCCAACCACGGCGAGTAAATGAAACATCTTCACCGACTGGGTTAAAGTGGCTATCAGCGCTCAACACTATGCCATCAGAAGCTGATTGATAAGGGTAACCTGCAATTTGACGACGAGCTGATCGTTCACTGTAACCTATATCACTGGTAAAATTGATATCATCAGTAATAGCATAATTTGAACTAATATACAGTGAACGCGCACTAAGTGGGGTTTCAACATGCATTTGCTCTTGAGGGTTACTTGAACCATTTTCATAGGTTTGCGGTTCAAAATCATCTAAAGAGGATGCATCACCAGGACGCTTGGCAACCCACCATTGGTCATTATAAGAAAATCGGCCATATTGACCTACTAAAGTTCGGTTGTTTGGAATATCATAACCTGGATAACCAACTTCTGAGAAATAACGATCTTTGGCCCAAACATCTCCCTCATCACGCCACTCAGCACCAAAAGTTATAGAACCGCGCTCACCTGCAATACCGGTAACCATACTTATATTTTTCTTTTCGCCATCTCCCTCATCATACTCACCACCATATACTGTGAATTCGAGGCCTTCAAAATTCTTTCGTGTAATAATATTAACTACGCCAGCCATCGCATCGGAGCCATACATTGCAGATGCACCATCTTTCAACACATCTATACGTTCAACCATACCCATAGGAATAGCTGATATATCTTGTAAACCACTGGTAGTAATACCTAAACGTTTGCCATTTACCAGTACTAAAGTACGACTTGCGCCTAAACCACGTAGATTTACATAGTTACCACCAACATTTTCACCCGAGCTAAGTGGTGCGGCGCGGCTAATTGGCGGTGCGCCTGAAGCAGACATATTCTCAAGCAGATCTATAACTGAGGTAAAGCCTTGATTTGCAATATCTTCTCTTGTGATTGTTTGAATTGGTTGGGCGGTCTCAAGATCCGTAGAACGGATTCGTGAACCTGTAACTTCTATACGCTCTACTTTATCGACACCTTCATCTGCAGCAAAGGAGCTTACTGAAAATGCAGCTGTTGAAGCGCTACCAAAAGCGATTGCTAAACGAACAGCTTTTGATACTTTATTATTAATCATTTGATTCTCCCTGGTCATACTTTATATGATTTTATTAGTTTTGATTGCTCAATATAAGGCACAAAGTATCTAAAAAAGAAACTTAGTACCTAATAAAGTAATGAGATACTAATATTAGGAACAACCAGAGGTCAACACTTATTTAACTTTGACATCACTTAATTTACAACAAAAACAAAATAAAACACCACAAGAACAAATTGCAACATATTGTTTTGTTTATATAATTAAATTAAAAAATGCAAAGGAGCTATATGAATAAATTTGTTTGCGGAGTAGATACAGGCTGATATTCTCAAAAAAGTATTAGTACCTAACTGAATCATATAGAGAATGTTGTAAAAAGAAGGGTAAGAACGAAGATTAATATACCACGCAATCTAGATAATTTATTTTAATTTAAACTTAACTTTACAAAAGAGCTTGGCTAGAAGAAAGATAGTATTGAGTAGTTCTGAAGTCACAATAAGAAATTAAACAGACTGCGTAGTTCAGCGGTTCACAAAATCATTTAACGGCCTTGATAATCCAACATAAAATCCCCGTTTCCAATTTCATAACATCAAACTCGAATGATACCCACTCATTTTCAGCGACAGTCTTAAAATTCTCTATGTCTAAGCTTGACCACGATGCTTCATATTGATCCTGTAAACGTAATTGAAAAGCAGTAAGTTTTTCGTGAGTATTTATAACTCTTGCTGTATTAGTCTGTCGCCAATCCATAATAATGGGCAGTAGTTCTTTAACAAGTAAATTGTACCACTCTAGTTCATCTTCAGAAGTACATTCACTTTGTTGCAATTTCACTTTTTTCAATAAATTAGCATTCTTTTCTTTAAATTGAGCTTGCTGTCTTTCAGTTAGTTGAGCTTTGTTCTCAACACCCTGGCAAAAATCACCAAAGTCATACAGTAGTGCCAATAAGCCATCAGGGTTATTCAACTGACTCAGTATCTTTAAGCCAATTTTGCAATCAGTAGAAATAAAGGAATCTTGGTGATGTATTAATGCTGTAAACTCCCCTCCACTCTTTAACACCCTATTAACTTCTGATAAGGCCGCTATTGGCTCTGCATACTCAAAACCGAATTGACTTATAACTCGATCAAACTGAGCATTTACAAAAGTTAAATTTTCAGATGGCGTATTTCCATAAAACTGAATTTTTTCTAGCGTTGCAAAGCACGGATCTGTCGGGCTAAAAATAGTTAAAGGATCTATCAATGCGGCATCTGATGCTGAAATATTAAAATCAGCTCCAAATTGTTGTGCTAAGACTGCTAACCCACCATTACCTGTTGCTAAGTCTAAAATTGCTGCGGAAGCCGGAAATGAGTTAAACGTAGTTTGCCAAAATTCAGCTATTTCACCAGTATAGCCCTGTGCATGCTCTCCTTCTGCAAAGCTATTAAGTGATTTGGTTTTTGACCAATATGAATTCCAATGTTGCATTATTCATCCAAATAAAAAAGGTGGGTTATAAACCCACCTTTCATTTAACTTAAATTAAATCTTAAAACGTTTGAGTGAAACGGATGTATGAAACACGTCCGTAAGCATCGTAAAGATTAAAGTTATAGTTACGGCCATCGTATGGAATTAACTCAGGCTCTTTCTCGAATGCGTTTTGCATACCAAGTGCAATTGTTGTACCTGTTGATAGGCTATAAGTTACTTGTAAATCATGAGTAACCCATGTGCCAACATTACCAGTACGGTCCACACCACCATTATCATTTGCGGTAACATCTTCATACTGTTTACCAATTAAGTTGATGTTCCAAGCAAAATCAAAGTCATTCCAAACATAAGTATTGTTTAGTACGGCACGATCTTGTGGCTCACCTGGATCTTTTAGCGTATTACGGCCGCCATCGATCTTACTTTCAAACTGGTGACTCCATTGAAGAGTTTGACGGAATGTACCCGCATTACCAAAATCAAATGTGGTATTTAAGTTTAGATCTAGACCATTAATCGCCCAGCTACCTTCATTTGCATAACCTTGAGTGATTAAGTCGATACCACCATTGCTTAAACGTTCTACGCCTAAGCCTGCAGGGATTGGATCACCTGATTGCTCTCTGTCTAGGATGGTATTAGCACCAAAGAAACGGATCATGTTAGATATTTCAATATCGTAATAATCAGCAGAGAAGTTTAACCAATCTGTTGGTTGGTAAGCCATACCAAACGATAGTTGCTCTGATGACTCTGAACCAATCTCAGGGTTTGCAACAGTGATTGCATTAACTTGCACATCACAACCTGCTGGTAAACCAAAGTTAGCACATGAAGGGTCATCATTTACTGATGGGTTATCTGGTGCTGGTTTAGATGTAGTAATATCAAGTGTTGGAGCACGGAAACCTTCACCGTATGATGCACGAAGTACTAAGCCTTCCATTACGTCATATTTGAAAGATACTTTCGGTGAGAAATCACTACCGTAATCAGAATAGCTATCGTAACGTCCAGCAACGCTCATCTCTAGATCTTCTAAGATAGGAATTAATGCTTCAAAGTATGCGCCTTTAACATCACGTGAACCACCAGCACTGTTACCTGATGAACCACCTACTTGACCAGCTTCTGAAAGTGAATCATATGTATCAGAGTATTCTTCTTTACGGTATTCAGCACCAACAACTGCTTGGATAGTACCGCCGCCAATTTCCATTACATCAAATGACGCTGAAGCAAAAGCTTCTTCTTGATTAAATACACCGATACGTGACGTAGTAACTTTTAAGCCACTTAGTAACGCTTGATAATCACTTTTCTCTGCATCAGTTGTAAAACGAGCACCAAATGGGTCGTTTAGCATGTATGCACCACTGTCCATTGCAACACGTGCGTTACTACCCATTAAGTAGTTACGACCGATTTCATAGGTTTTAGTTTTGTTCTTACGTACACCGAAATCAACGAACACATCGCCAATTTGACCTTCAGCACTCAGTAAGAAGTCAGTTGACCAGTTATCAACTGAATTATCACGATTACCTAGAGCAGCAAAACGGTGACGAATTTGTACTAAACTAGGATCATCGCCATTGGCAATTTCTTGTGCTCTTTGTGCTTCTACTGCTGCAGCGAAGTCAGCATCATAAAAAGCACCATTAGGGTTGATTGGGTTATTTGGACTTGTATCTGATAAGAATGCTGCATCACCGGCATCATTTAATGAAGGTGCATAACGACCAAACGATTTAGTTTTTGAAACTAAAGTATGTGATAAAATTTTCCAATCATCGTTGATCTCATATTCTGCTTTTAAGAACGCAGATTGGTTACCCGTTGATGCTTCATTCGCATTGGTAGCGTTAAAGTTATAGCCACACAGATCTGTACTTGTATAAATGAAGTTTTCTAAGCCCTCACACTCTTGTTGCGAGATAATTGATTTATAACCTTGGCCTTCTGCTGGGTTGAATGCATTCACACCAAAACTAGAAACACCTGGTTGAACCCAATCATAAGCATTTTCATAGATAATATCGCGGTTATTCCACGATACACCACCAATTACTGATGCATTGTCGCTTGACGCGCCAAAAACTGCAGAGCCTTCTTCACGATCACCACCTTCATTAGGTAGGCTCACATCACCAGCACCGATGCGTAATTCTGCACCATTAAAATCTTTACGAGTGATAACGTTGATTACACCAGCGATAGCGTCTGAACCGTATACCGCAGAAGCACCGTCAGATAGAATTTCGATACGCTCAACAGCAGCCATAGGGATTGAGTTCAAATCCTGTGAGTTACCAGTTGATGGTGATTTAGGTAGACGACGACCATCTACTAAGATTAACGAGCGTGATGCACCAAGACCACGTAAGTTTACTTGAGAAACACCTTGCGCAGAGCTACCAGACTGAGGACGGAATGAACCTGCAGAGTTAAAACTTGTATTACGTAACAAGTCAGAAACAGAGGTTTGACCCGACATATCAATTGCAGCACGGTCAATGACTGTTACAGGAATTGAACCTTCTAGGTCAGTACGTCTAATACGTGAACCTGTAACTTGGATACGTTCAACTTTATCAACGCCATCATTTTCTTCTGCCGCGATTGAGCTAGCAGAAAATGCGCCCGACGAAACGGCGCCAAAAGCGATCGCTAAGCGAACTGCCTTTGAAACTTTATTATTTAACATTTGATTCTCCCTGGACCACTATTTTGTGGTTATTTTTATTTAGCTTTTGTAAACATTTGCAACGTTTGCATTGCAAACACACAATGATACTAAACAAAAAAAATCAATATGCCAACATTTGTTCACGTTTATTTAATCTAAAAACAGATAACAGCACAAAATATTGCCATAACAGGTACAAAAATAGAGAAAAATGGGACAACCAATACACGGTTAACTCTTCTTTAATAACTTTATTAGTAAACCTGAACACAATAATTCCATAATTAGGAACGGTTCACAACAGCGATAATTGTGCTTCGCTATCTGTAATAAAATCGTGATTAAGGGGGTGTAGAATCATTTGCGCAATTGGCTTTAATTGTTTTTCAACATAAACACTGTAGTCAAATTGATAATCGGAAGGTGTTATCTGTTGCAAATACAATTCAGCGCCAGACTTTGTGTACACGTACTCAACAACCTGCCCTTTGTTGATCACAAAGTCGGGGTAAACAGATTGGTATTTTTTTATTGCTTGTACTTGCGGCGGAACGTTCTTTTGGTAATCGATCAAATGTTGACCAAGTCGTTTTCTGTAAACAAGTTTACTGTCAAACTCTCCCGCATATAACCGTGTAATGTAACTTTCAATAATGGGAGTTAACATTTCAACATTGAAGTTATCGAGGAACAAAGTGGCGAATAATTCTGTTTGAAACTCGTGGGCGAGCTGGGTCCAATCACTGCGCGCTGTTTCCATTCCTTTAAAAATAAGTTCTTTTTTGCCTTTTGTATCTACTTGGCCTACGTAACGCTTTTTTGAACCTGTTGTTTTACCACGTATGGTTGGCATAAAAAACGGGCTATATAAAGTTTCAAACTCAATTTCTAAATAACTTGGTGTAGCAAAGCGCTGCTTTATCGTGTGTTGCCATTTCTCATTGATCGTAATAGCTAGTTGCTTAGCGATCACTTCACAAGCTGAAGCATCGAGTTCGTCAGGTAAACTCACAAATGTTGAATCCGTATCACCGTAAATAACTGTGTAGCCAAGCTCTTCAATCCACTGACGAGTGGTTTGCATGATTTCATGTCCGCGTAAAGTGATGGAGCTGGATAAACGTGGATCATAAAATCGGCAACCTTTGGAGCCTAATACGCCATATAGACTGTTCATGATAATTTTAATCGCTTGAGACAGCATGTGCTGCTCTGTGTTTTTTGCATGCTGCCTTGAAGACGCTAACGTTTTTATTAAATTAGGTAAGTGGTGCTCTGTACGTGAAAAAAAGGCGCCTTTAAAGCCTGGTATTGCGTTCACTGGCTCGGCTAAACCACGAATTAGTCCAAGTGGATCAATGCAAAATGTTTGCATGATAGATGGATACAAGCTTTTAAAGTCCAGCACTATGACATTTTTATATAGCCCAGGAATTGACTCCATTACGAATCCGCCTGGGCTTTCAAACGATAAACCATGATCGCCTAAATTAGGGGCAACATAACCACTGCGATGTAAAAGAGGCAAATATAAATTAGTAAATGCCGCTACTGAGCCCCCCATTCGCTCCAACTCAAGTCCTGTTAACTGAGTGCGAACTATAGCAAATTCAATTAAATTTAATTGCTCAAAAATTCGCTTAACGAGTATGCAGTCTTGGCGGTTGTAAGCTGCGAGTGATAGCTTATCTTCATTAAATTGACGAACAATTTCACTAAGGCGATTATCGCTTTGAATTAGCTTTTTTTCACCAAGTACTTTATGACTCACATTCGCTAGTGAAAAACTATCAAAGTGATAAGTGGCGTTTTTAAGTGTATCAATTCCATCAATCACACAACGTCCAGGTAGGGTTAAACGGGTAAAATGCCCTTCGCGTATTTGTAGTTGTCCATGCCCACGCCCCAGTAATAATTTAACACCCAACGCCTCAGCGCGGCGGTTTAGTACTGAAAAATCAAACTCAATGACATTCCAACCAATAATGATGTCTGGATCGACTTGCTGTACCAACTGTTGTAATTGAGTGAGTAAATCAATTTCATCAAGGCACCAATAAATGCTTTGCTCGCTCTGTTCAGGTTCACCAATCATTAGTACGCAGTCAATTCCCTCACCGACTAAGCCAACAGAAAACAACACCCCCTGACCACTACATTCGATATCTAATGACAAGGTTTTAAACTGTGGAGTATACGGATCGGCGGCTTTTAACTGAGCATTATCGATTTGAATATACCCTGCTTGCTGAGTCACATCACCCGTGACCCACACACCACCACGAATAAATCGCTCCATTAAAAAGCGGTCACTGTGGCGTACATCACCTTCATATACTGTGATTTGATTATCGATAGATTGGCTCTCAAACACCTGCCGAGCTTGATATAATGCTTGCGTGCTGGAGAAATAACACGCTATACATTGTTCGCCGCTAAAATGTTGCATTGCGACATGTTTAAATTCAGCGGTAAGATTTTGTTGACGAAGCAATTGTTCAGCTAGGGCATGCTGTTTTTCTGGAATAAAAAACACTGCCTGCTGATTCGGCACTAACACTTTTATTGGTCCGTGATCTGAGCTCAACCAATAACAAAGAGTGATCCCGCTATGGCGACTATACTTATCTGCGGCATATTGTTGCCTTGAAAGAATAAAGCCTTGATAGATTGCTTGTGTCAATGTTCGATCCCAATTAATATACAGCACTGTAATTATATACATACTTTAGGTTATTCACCCATGCTTTCTGATACATTAAAAACAACGATAAGAAAAATTCATAAGCATGTGGCCAACAACCTCAATGATTATCGTCCCCGCAGTAGTCAAAATTATCTAGTGGCTGAAATAGCCAAAACGCTGGCAGGCGAATACCACAAAAAGCAACGAATTTGCGTCATAGAAGCAGGAACAGGCACAGGAAAGTCGCTAGCTTATTGTTTAGGCGCATTACCACTGGCACTTGCGCAAAAAAAGAAGCTCATTATTTCAACCGCAACAGTTGCATTACAAGAACAATTAATAAGCAAAGAACTGCCCTTTTTTAAAAAACACTCTGGCCTTGATTTCAAATTTGATTTAGTGAAAGGTCGCCAGCGCTACTTATGCGCTCATAAACTGCATAATGCAGTCAACGGTGACAGCCAAACACAAATGGAGTTTATGCCCACACTCTCATCACCACTGAGTGAAATGGAAACTAAATGTTTGCAGCAGCTCTACGATGCTTACACCAATAAAAAATGGCAAGGTGATAGAGATAGTTGGGCCGATACCATTCCGGATCGTGTGTGGGGATTGATTGCCTGTGATAAACACGCCTGCCAACGGCAAATGAAAGCCCATCAAACCTGTCCGTTTCAACTTGCTCGCCAGCGCTTAATGCAGATGGATGTGCTGGTTATTAATCATTCTTTATTGCTGGCTGATCTTGATTTAGGCGGCGGGAAAATTTTGCCCGAGCCTGATAATAGCATTTACGTTATTGATGAGGCCCATCACCTGGCTCATATTACCCGTGATTTCTCATCAGCCGCAGCCACAATTAAAGGCACCATTGACTGGCTTGACAAACTCACTAAATTCAGTGGCAAAATGGCTAAAGTGTTAGTTGGTCAAAAAGCTATAGGACAGAACTTTAAGCTTTGCGACAGTATTAATGATGCTACTAAAGATTTAAAAGTAGTGCGTGATATTTTGGATAATGCTGATTTTAATTATTCAAAAGACGATACATACCGATTCGAACACGGTGAAATCCCCGAGTCGTTACACACTAAAGCCAAGGATATCAGTGAAGCGACCTTAGATGCGTTACGCTGTTTAAATAAAATGCACGACACACTTGTTCAAGACGTAAGTGATGGCGATATCAAACCTTATGTGGCTGATCCTATTTTAGGTGAAAGTGGCCATTATATTAATCGCCTTGAACAATTAAACAAGCTCTGGTTTAGCTACGCAACTAAGGGGGAAGGCACACCCCATGCACGCTGGATAAAACGCTTAGAGTACAAAAATCATCACGATCACTTATTAAGTGACTGCCCTATTGAAGTAGGTTATTACTTAAAAGATAAACTCTGGCGAGAATGTGCTGGTGCCGTTTTATGTTCAGCCACACTCACAGCACTTGGCTCATTTGACCATTTTGCTTATGAAAGCGGGCTTGCTAAAGAAGAAGGGGTAAAATACTTAAAAGTGCCTTCCCCTTTTGATTACCCAAACCAAGCAACCTTGCACATTCCAAGATCACAAATAGAGCCGACAGATAAAGAGTTTAGCGATCATTTAGCCAACGTTTTACCTAATCACCTAAATAAGCAGCAAGCTAATTTAGTATTATTTGCTTCATACTGGCAGATGGATCATGTTGTGAAAGCCCTACGCGCTAAAAACCTAGATATTTTAGTGCAAGGTGAAATGTCGCGCGAAGCACTACTAAAACAACATACAAAGAATATTGATGCAGGCAAAGGCAGTATTTTATTTGGCACGCAAAGTTTATCCGAAGGCCTCGATTTACCGGGTAAATACCTTGAAAACTTAGTGATCACTAAGATTCCATTCGCGGTGCCCACATCACCTATTGAAGAGGCACAAGCAGAATTTGTACAAAGCAAAGGCGGCAATCCATTTTTATCTATTACAGTTCCCGATGCGGCAAAGAAATTAGTACAAAGCTGTGGTAGACTGCTGCGTAAAGAAAACGATCAAGGTCGGATCACCATCCTCGATCGCCGTTTAGTGACTAAGCGATATGGCAAAGCCATGCTGGACACATTACCACCCTTTAAAAGACAAATAGATTATTAATGTTTGAACTTGCACTAGACCCAACAACATGGGCACTTCTTTGTGCTGTGGCGCTTGCCGCAGGCTTTATTGATGCCGTGGCCGGTGGTGGCGGTATGTTAACTGTACCAGCGCTTTTAACTGCTGGCCTTCCCCCCCATTTAACACTGGGAACAAATAAACTCGCCGCAAGCTTTGGCTCTCTCACAGCGAGTATCACATATTTTCGTAAACAACTCTTCAGTCCTCGGTTTTGGGCCGCTTCAATTATCGCAACCGCCATTGGCGCTTTACTGGGAACTCTAATAGTTGACTACCTGAGCATTGAGTTTTTAAACAAGCTTCTCCCTGTGGTGATCATTTTAGTTGCCTGCTATAGCTTGTTTGGTAATTTAAGCACAGTTGAACATGATAACCTTCCGCCACTCAATAGAGCGACCAAAATAAAACAATGGTTGCAAGGTTTGAGCTTAGGCTTTTTTGATGGCTTAGCAGGCCCAGGTACTGGCACTTTTTGGACAGCCTCTAATAGCTTGCTATACAAAATGAGTTTATTACTAAATTGTGGCCTTGCCCGTTCAATGAACTTTGTTTCTAACTTTGTATCACTTATTACATTTGTTGCACTGGGCCATGTTAACTTTTTGCTGGGTATTACAATGGGCTTGTTTTTAATGTTTGGCGCTTGGTTAGGTGCTCATTCCGCAATTCGTTTTGGCAGTAAGTTTATTCGTCCTGTTTTTAATACCGTGGTGATTATTTTAGCGTTAAAACTAATTTATGAGGCTTACTTATAATATGCATACAGCGTCTTTTGATAAACTTTGCCAACAAGTTGCTACTTTAAAGCAGCATGCAGAGCAGTTTGATAAAGCTAAATTATTTGCTAAAAACCGCTATATGCAAGCGCAGCCTAGCCTATTTGACCGTGGTGTTTTTACCACCAAAAGTATGAAGCTTGTTGATTACGTCCTAGAAATTGAAGATGAAGTAAATACCCTTCCACCACTGGATCGCCGCCATGCTCATAATTATGCGTTAGAGCGAATTGCTAACCAAGTGCAAGCAGTATTTAACGTTATAAAATCGACGCCTATTTGGGAAAAAGAGAACAAAAGCACGTATAAACCTCGCCATAAAGTGACAAACCAAACAGCACCTTATCAGCAAGCAGTTAAGAAGATTATGCAACCCGCACATGAATTATATGACGAGTTAAAACAAAATCATGAGTTCGAACGTCGTTTAGTATTAATGGTGGAAGAATGTAAACTTAAAATGCAAAACGTGGGCCCTATCAAAGCGAAAGCCATTAACCTTGAGATATTAGCACTACACGGCCGGCTAGGTCGTTGTCGCAAAGCTATATCGGCTACCGAAGAAAAAATTCAACAAGTAGAGAAACAACAATTACGCTAATGGCCGTCTATTATCACCCACTCTATTCAAAACTTGCATTACCGCAACGCCACCGCTTTCCTATTACTAAGTATCAATTGCTGAAACACGCTATTACAGAGCTAGGTTTTACTGACTTTATTCGTCCACATAAAGCAACGAATGAACAAATCCAACTTTGCCACACCCGTGAATATACTGAACGCTTTATTAGTGGCCAGTTAACTGAAAAAGAAATTAAGAAAATGGGTTTCCCCTGGTCAAATCAATTGGTTGAACGCACACTATATTCTGTCGGTGCCAGTATCCAAGCCGCTGAGTCGGCTTTAACAACACAATTGGCGGTAAACCTCAGTGGTGGATATCACCATGCGTATAGCACTTACGGCAGTGGTTTTTGCATTTTTAACGATCTCGCTATCGCTGCCGCACATCTTATTAATACGGATCAAGTATCCAGTGTCCTAATATTCGATTGTGATGTACACCAAGGCGATGGAACCGCCGAAATTTGTAGTGCTCAGGAAGGTGTGATCACTTGTTCAATTCATTGTCAACAAAATTTTCCTCGATTAAAACAACAATCTGACTATGACTTTGCCATCGATGCTGGCACAACGGATGATGAATACCTAAATACACTAAAAAGTGCCCTCGATTTTTGTATTCGTCTACATCAACCAGATATCATCTTATATAATGCTGGCGCGGACATTTACCAAGGCGATGAGCTCGGTCATTTTGATATCAGCTTAGAGGGCGTCTATCAGCGGGATTTACTCATCCTTAATACCTGCCGGCAACATGCTATCCCCATAATGTGCGCTTTAGGTGGCGGCTATCAACGTGATACCCAACAATTAGTCACTGTCCATAAACAGCTTTTTCGAGCCATTGTCGATTTATCCCCAAGCTTGGTATAGACTAAATACAGTGATAAATGACGTAGCAGGCAATACTGTGCGATTACATGACGATATCCACAACTATTATGAAAAAATTGTAATTGAAGAGATCGGTAAACGACAACTTGAAAAAAGTTATAGTGAAGATGTAATGGCCGACTTTTGTTGCACTGTACTCAATCAACTACCTGCACGTTATATTCGCTATGATGTTGATATGGAATTTTATTTACCACAAGTAGAACGTATTCATATACAAGAGCGTGTTAATATAGCGATTGATGTCGCGATAAGCCAAATCGCAAAAAAGAAGAACTTAGATGACTAAAGAACTTGAACAAGCGCCCACTCATGTAAAACTTGCCGTTGACTTGATTATGCTCTTGGAGCAACACGAGGTTGCTCCAGAAGATGTGCTAAATGCACTGGAGATTATAAAAGCTGATTATGAACGAAAACGTGAGCAGCTCATAAATAATCAGTTAGCTTAAGCCCAACTATTTTACTCATCATCAAAAATCGCCACATAAGTAGCCTGCGTATTCGATTTGCTTGCACGATACATACCGCTGGTATTAAACGGTAAACTAATATTTCCTTTATTATCAACAATAATGACCCCTCCAGTGCCACCTATAGGTTTGAGCACACCGTTAATCACCTCATCACCAGCTTGACCAATGGTTTTATTTTGATATTTAACTCGGGCACAAATATCTGCAGCGACATTGTAGCGTATAAAATACTCACCATGTCCGGTAGCAGATACCGCGCATGATTCATTTTCAGCGAAAGTTCCCGCGCCTATCACTGGCGCATCACCAATACGGCCAAAACGTTTCGCCGTCATACCGCCTGTTGAGGTACCCGCCGCTAAATTACCGTTTTTATCCAGCGCAACCGCACCAACTGTGCCCATTTTATAATTTACCGGTAATGCGTGGTGAGCTGCCTGATAATCTTTACTGGTGGCTTTTGCTTTATCTAATTTCTCTTTGGCTTTTAGCAAAGCTTTATAGCGATTTTCAGTGTCAAATAAATTGTTTTCAACCAAAGGGACACCCTGCTCTTTAGCAAATTCTTCGGCCCCCTGACCACTGAGCATCACATGTACCGACTCTTCCATTACCAAACGAGCTAAATTTATTGGGTTTTCTATATGTTTAACCCCAGCTACAGCGCCCGCTTGACGATCGCGACCATCCATAATCGATGCATCTAATTCATGGCTGCCATCATATGTATACACCGCTCCACGTCCTGCATTAAAGTACGGAGAGTTTTCTAACACATTAATTGCCGCAGTCACTGCATCAAGGCTTTGGCCACCTTGCTCAAGCACTTTATAGCCTGTTTCAACCGCTTCTTGTAACTTTGCTCGGTAGGCTTTGTCTTGTTCAGGGGTAAAACGGCTTTTTTCAATCGTACCAGCACCACCATGGATTGCAATTGCAAACGGGCTAGATTGAGTCGATGCTGGCGCACCGATAGCTAATGGACTTAACGTTAAACAGCACGCAGTGAGTAACGCGCTAAAAAGTGACTTGTTCATACAGGTAACTTGTGTTGGAAGTAAGTACCTCCAATGTGAATAAACTTGTGCTAAATTACAAGCCTAACCAGATAAAAGATACAAAAAAAGCGCCAAATGGCGCTTTTTAGTAGTTCGTATAAATTACGCTTGTTGCGCTTTTAAACGAGCCAAACGTGCTACTTGGTGCGTAGACGTTAAGAATGAGTAAATCGGAGCTAGGTAACCACGCTTACGGAGTTCTAAGAACTCTTCATCGCTTAACTCGTTAAGTTTTTTCTCATCGATAAGGTAAATACCGTTAATGTCTTTTTTCTCGCCTTTGATATCAACAGTTAATGTTTGAGCTACTAAAAGTTCTTTATCAGCAAGATACTTAGTGAATGCTTCTGTTACATGAGAAAACTCAATGAATGATACTAAGGCTTCTTTACGACGCTTTAAGTAATCAGTTTCTTCACCGTTTTCGAATAATGCATTGCCTTCAGCCTCACCCACTAATGGGCTTGCTTCGTCAATTACGATACCGTATTGATCTTCTTGTGGGTGCTTAACCAAACCAAGTGGGTAGCGTGTTGTTGCCATAGGTGCAAACGCTGCAGTCCATTTACCATCTTGTACAAAAAGGTTTTCGCCTGGCTCTAAACCAAACATTGCTACCGCTTGAAATTGACCTGTTTCGTTATTTTTAACGAAAGACATAGGGAACTCATTTGCTACACGCGCAAACTCATGTGCAACAACTGGCACTAAGTGTTGAGTTTTTAAAAATTCTACATTAATGCCATTTTGAATTTTAGTGTTGGCATGCTTTTCGTTGTGTAAAGGCTGTACTTGTTGCTCCGCCATGTTACTGCTCCGTTTATTATATAAATAGATTTATTTTGCTGTTAGTGCCCTAAGGCTAAAGGTTTTGCCACAAAAATGGAAGTGAAATGTTTGTTGCAATTTGTACGCTGAGCTTTTATTGAAGTGAACCTTCTTCACATATAAATACAAAGTTAACCGCAAAATAACTTATACTCGTTTCATGTATTTAACTTTTAGCTGATTTGTCAATAAGACGCTGAAACTGCCCCAAAGAAATTAAATGCGAATAAATAGCTTCAAGCATGCCATTTTTTTGTAATGAGAGTAAATCGTCATCACTTAATGCATTCAATAACTCTCGATCGACCGAAAATAAACCGGAAATCTGCTGCTTGTTTCCATCCCCTAAATCAAACTTAAAGCGTTGTTCAATAAGCAAACCTAATTCATTTAGCGTTTCAATAAACTGATTGCAAATCACTTCTTGTTCAGCTAAGTGCTTTAATTGCTTTTGCTTTTCAATCATATACGCAGATGGTTGCCCATCACCAGCAACTAAAGCAACCCCTTCACCTAGATCATTCAACTCATCTGAATTAATCGCAATTACGATGTCCCCTTCAGCATTTTTTGCTAACGAAAAAGGGTACTTAGATATATTTTGCGGGACATAAACCGTTTCAAAGTGACCATCATCGATAAATACATTAGAGCCTGCTTGCAAACCTAAAATAGCCACCATATGATAACTATCTGTTTTTGATTTAATAAAAGAAATTGGGAAGTTTAGTGCTACCTTTGCAATTTCGCTAGGTACTATACTTACCATGTGAAGATGGCTAGCATGTGAATATTCCTCACTAATTTTAACAGAATATTTTTTATGTTTTTCTAAGCTAAATATTTCATAATTTTCTGACATAAATCACTCATCTATATGTTATTATTTTACTAAAAATAACATGTATTCAAGGTAAGTTAAAGGATGAAAATACAACGAATTAATGTTGCAGAAATTGATAACTTAAAACGTTATCTTGAAAGAAAAGACACACCAATAATTTTAACCAATTTATTTGATAGTTGGCCATCATTAGAAATTGCAAAACATTCTAAAGAAAGAATATTACAACATTTAATAAGCCAAGCAAAAAATGAGCTTGTTAATACTTTAGTTATTGATGAAAAACACAATGGATTAATAGGTTTTTCAGATGATACTTTTGAGGCATATACTTTTAAAAAGTACGATGCTCCTTTTCCTGCTGTACTTAAAAAGCTGATCCTTAATTTAAAGTTGAATAATAGCGATGTCATTGCAGTGCAAAGTGCTCTAGTTAAAGATTGCTTAACTTCATTTTTAAACAATAACCCTTCTCCAGACTTTTTAGCAAATATTGACCCTCGAATTTGGATAGGCAATGCCACAACAGTGCCAGGACACTATGATTGCGAGCATAATATAGCTTTAAACCTTTGTGGAAAAAGAACTTTTTACCTGCTACCTGCCGAAGCTATTTCAAATTTATATGTGGCGCCACTGGATTTTTCCATAGCAGGGCCCGCCGTTAGTCAGGTCGATTTTTCGCAACCAGATCTGACTAAGTTTCCAAAATTTTCTAATGTAAAAGATCAAGTGTTAAAAGCATCATTAAATGAAGGAGAGGCTTTATTTATTCCACCACTGTGGTGGCATAATGTAAAAGCAACTGAAAAAATTAATATATTAATTAATTATTGGTGGAAAAATGAAATCAATGAACAGGGTATAAACAGCGATTATTCTGATAGTTTATTACACAGCATTTTAACAATTAGGCATTTACCTGAGCACCAGAGAAAGTCATGGCAAAAAATATTTGATTATTATGTTTTTAATAAATCAGATCCCTTCAATAACAAAACTAAAAGTTATGACGGTATATTAAGTGGCAACAAAAGCAAAATAGAGCAGGCATATAAAGCTCTAGCTTCAAGAATAAAAAATTAAAACACTCAGTTTTATTGAAGTTTAAAATACGCCATTTAAATAACTAAATTCATTAACAATAATTAAATTACTATATTATTTAACTTGAACTTATAAGTAATTTAACTCACGAAAATGATAGTGTGTAATAGCACATTATACCAATCGTGTTAAGTTACTGACCATTTATAGCGACAGGTAAATGGAGTGATAACAAGGC
>NZ_PNDT01000126.1:0-2429 GCF_005886375.1 Pseudoalteromonas sp. S1727 | reverse complement strand
TAACGTCTTAGTATTTATACGTTACGTTGTTTGTATCGTATAAATACCTTGTTGAACGAAGCATACTCCTCACTCAACATTTTTATTGGTATGCTTAATGCTATAGGAATTCTCTTTTTTAGGGAAGTTGTTGATTGCAGATTTATTGGACACCTTTTACTGCTAGACGGGTTAGTTACTGTTCATTAATTTCATTTTTACGCTTTTTTATAGCGTTTATGCCTGCTTCTTGCCTGCTGTTATCTTTTTTGCTTATTTTAGGCAACACCCCATCTAAGCTGGTTTTATTACACCAACTAATTTAACTAAATGCCTTTAACGGATCGACTTACTATTAACCACTATTCATTGTTATGCCTTGCGTCGTTAAACCGTCGGTTTTTATATCTTTTGCACAGAGGCTTTTCATTATCAACTGCCCTTGTTTACATGATGGACACGGCCAATTAACGCTAACCGGTACTGTTGTCTCTGACTTTTCTTGATTTACAGCCTCATACTTACCTGTTTGTGCGCTGATAATATCCCGCTTTTTTGCTCTACACGCACTGGCTAAAAACCCGTAGTGACGTATTCGCATAAATCCACTTGGGAGCACATGCAGTAAATAGCGCCTAATAAATTCTATGCCCGTTAATGTTATCCGCTTTATTTTGCTGTCTCGGTAGTCTTTATAACTAAACGTAACATCTTCTTTTGTTACCTGCTTGAGCCGTCCTTCATGCAACATGCCTTTACGCGTGTAGCGCCCAAGGTATTTCAACACCGTTTTCGGCTCGGTCAAATTCACTTTGCTGTGTACGCACCATGATTTTGTCATGAGCAATTCGCTTTGAGGTATCGTTAGTTTATGTGCCCTAATGGCTGCTAGCATTTTTGATCTAAACACGGTTGCTAAAGCTTTTACTGCAAATAAATACGGCTTTTTAACACCGCGCCACTCACCTGACGATGTTAATACGCCTCCTGGAATTAAACAGTGCAAATGAATATGTTGAGCTAGGCTTTGTCCCCATGTATGTAACACCGCCGTCATTCCTAACGTGCCTTGTAACTGTTTCTTACGCTGCGCAAACTGACTGAGGGTTTGCCATACAGCACTAAATAAACAACTGTAAATTTCACGCGGATATTGCCTTGCTAATCCATTAAGCTCATGAGGGAGTGTAAATACGAGGTGAAAGTAAGGCGCATTGATGACATCTTTACTTTGTTGTTCACTCCATTGCTCGCTAACATGCCCTTGGCACTGCGGACAGTGCCTATCTCTACATGCACAGTACACCGTTTTATTATGCTCGCAGCGATCACACTGCCATTGCTGAGTACCTAACTTAACGGTTCGACATTCCTGTATATGCTGACACACTCGCTGTTGTTGATAAGTTAATGCATGGACTTTTTTATAGTGACAGAGGTGTTGCGATAAGACATCTGCAACATGATGCGTCGTTGCCATCTTAATTTTCCTCCCACGTAGCCATTAAATCATGGCTGCTATGCCCCATCTCAGGCAACCAATGCAAATAACGCTCTGTTGTACGAATGCTTGTATGTCCCAGCTGCTTTTGTAACTGATGAAGGGGCATACCTGCTTCAATTTGATGTGTAGCATAAGCGTGACGCAAACTATGCGCGGATACATTTTTTGCAATGTCAGCCCGCGCTACCGCACGTTTTAATCCACGACTAAACGTTTTTGCATCTATCGCTTTTTCTTTATCCCAATTAGTACAAAACAGTATACTGCCAAGGGAAAAGCCTGCTATATAAGCGTTTAATCGCCTTGCTGCGCTTTTAGGTAATATGACACGACGGTCTTTATTGCCTTTTCCTGCTCTAACCCATAGGCAATCTTGGCTAAATTCAATATCAGCAACCCGTAAATTCAGTAATTCACTTATTCTGAGTCCACACCCATAGCAAATACACAGCATGACTTTTTGTTGTGCAGATACCGTATTTAAAAACAGGCGATGAACCTCATCCCGTGTTAGCAGTATCGGTATTTTATGTGCTTTTTTAGGCAATACAATATCAATGCTGAATGAGCGCTGTAGTACATATTTATATAAAAAATTAACGGCATTGAGTTTTACTGCAATCGTTGCACGCGACAAGTGCTGTGTTAAATTTACATACCTAAAATACGCCTCAAGCTCTTGCTTATTAATTAAGTCAGGCGATTTATCGTAGTAATTAGCTAACTGAGCAAGTGCATTTATATAAGATTCTTCAGTACGTGGTGAGTAGCCTCTTAAACGGATCTCGTCTATGACGCGTTGTCTTAATGGGGTCATTGGTTTTCTCCGGTGAATAGGGGAAGTCCCAATGACAAGTGTGGCAATTATGCTAGAGGTTGCTAGCTCCGCGTAGCGGCTTTGTTCAACAGCTTATAGAACGCCACTTTGGGGGGTTATGACTCCAGA
>NZ_PNDT01000125.1:0-3189 GCF_005886375.1 Pseudoalteromonas sp. S1727 | reverse complement strand
TGCGCTGGCTGTCACATACGCAAGATTTAGTAATGGCACCGTTAGGTTAAGCAATTGCCAGTTACCATTTTCATCTGTGGTTGCTGTATAAGTTGCACCTATCAGCCCACCAACTAAATTCTCTGTGATGGTAATAGTACTGCCAGCGGGTAAATCTGAATCACCAGATAGCGACACCAAATTACCAAGCAAGAACGAAGGTATAATTCTCAGATCTGGGGCAACGGTATCCACCACACCATTGTCAGTAGCGCTGCCAGTGTTGCCGGCTGCATCACTGAGGCTGGCGGTGACTGTGTAAGCGCCATCAAGTAATGGTTGCGCAGCTTCGGCGCTCCAATTGCCACTGCCATCGGTTTGCACTGTCACTGTATGGCTGCCATTGCTATCGGTGAAGGTAATCGCGATATCACTGTTCGCTAAATCCGATGTACCGGTTACTACTGGGGTATTGTCGTTGGTTAATGCCGGTGCATCGATGCTGACGGTTGGCGCTTGCGTGTCTATCACCCCACCGTTTTCAGTATCGCTGGCGATATTACCAGCCGCATCCGTCACGCTACCACCGACTTGGAAAGCACCTTCTGCTAGCGAGTTCGGTACATCAACCGACCAACTACCATCTGCCAATACCGTGGCAGTTAAGGTTTGTATTGCACCTGTCGCATCAGTGACTGTTATATTAACAATGCCGCCAATTTCATCACTGCTACCGGTGATGGTCGGTGTGGTATCGCTCGTAGCAGCTAACGGATCAATATCAAAGCTCGGCGCTTGCGTGTCTATTAAACCGCCATTTTCTGTGTCTGAACCTGTATTACCCGCGGCATCAGTTACTGAAGCTACAACCACAAAACTGCCTTCAGCTAATGCTGTTGTAGCCGATATTGACCAAGTGCCATTAGCCTTAACTGTGGTGGTGACTGTTTGATTTGCTCCATTTGCATCAGTGATCACTAACGTCACTTGTGCCCCAGCTCGCGCATCCGTTGTGCCGCTGATAGTAGGGGTTGTATCATTGGTTTCTGCAAGCTGATTGATCTCGATAACAGGTGCAATTGTATCTATTACCCCTTGTGTATTTGCAGTGCCTGTATTTCCTACCACTGTAACATCCGCTCTCACCGTAAAATCTCCTTCGGCAAGAGGTTGAGTAGCCGTTACAGACCAAACCCCAGCTAAGACTTGTGCAGTTAGGATCTCTGGTGCATTAACACCATCATCAATCGTTACTGTAACGAGTGTATTGTCAGGTGCATTACTTGTTCCTGAAATAATAGGTGTTGCGTCATTAGTATTACCAATCTCATTAATTGCAATACTGGGGGCTGTGGTATTGAGCGTGAATGAACTTTGCGCAGTTGTGGTATTTCCTGCTGTATCAGACACTGTAGCACTGACAGTATAATCATCTTCAGCGAGTGTAGGCGCAGTCACGGACCAATTACCGCTAGCATCTACTGTGGCTGATAGTACTGTGTCATTACCACTGCTATCTGTGACAACAAGATTAATAATCGTCCCTTGTGGCTCTGACGATGACCCATTAATACTGGGTGTTGCATCATTAATAGTGCCTAAATTATTGATTGTTAATAATGGTGCTTGAGTATCTATATTACCCGAACCTGAAGCGCTTCCCGTATTACCCGCTGCATCTGTAATACTAGCATTTACTGTGTATCCACCATCAGGTAGGCTCGGCGCTACTACTTGCCAACTACCACCTGCTTGCACGACTGCAATTAGTGAATAATTATCGCCATTACTATCAGTAATAATCACATTAACTAAGGTGTTTTCAGGCTCTGTTGATGAACCACTGATACTAGGCGTTGCATCATTACCAAGACCATTATCATTTACAGTAAGAACAGGCACTAAGGTATCTATGTTGCCAGTTAATGACAGTGACGTTTCATTACCCGCATCATCCGTAATAACCGCAACGACAGTGTAATCCCCTTCGGCAAGTCCATTGCGAACTTCAACTGACCAGCGGTTATCGGCACCTACGGTTGCCTCTAATGTTTGCTCAACACCATTCGCATCAGTCACCGTGAGTATAACTTTGCCCCCAACTTCGTTGCTGGTACCGCTAAATACAGGTGTAACATCTTTGCCATCCCCGACACCCTGAACAGTAAGTGTCGGCGCAACTGTATCAATCACCCCACTGACTGACTCAGTTGCTTCGTTACCCACACCATCTCTAACACTTACATCAACCGTAAACCCACCATCGGCTAAAGGAGTTGTTGGACTGATTACCCAGTCACCACTGGCATCTACAGTAGCTGTTAATACTTCGCTGTTACCATCTTTATCTGTGACCACTACAGTCACACTTGCCCCTTGCCCTGCATCCGTTGTGCCACTAATTGCTGGGGTATTATCATTACTAAGCGTATCAACGCTAACGGTTAAAGTCGGTGGCGTGCTATCAAAATCTGTTGAGTTAATCGTGCGTATATTGCCTGCTTCATCGCTGGCACTGGCGGTAATTGAGCTGAGTGTTAACAGTGGGATACTGAGACCTGCCAATGACCAGTTACCCGCCGCATCGGTGGTCGCTGTGTAATTGATCACCCCACCGCCGAGTAAGTTTTGAGTGACAGTAACAGTGCTGCCCGCTGGTAAATCGGAAGTACCGTTGAGGGTCACGAGTTGCCCTAGCAAGAAGGTGGGCACAAAGGCAAGCTCTGGCGGTATGGTATCCACCACGCCATTGTCAGTAGCGCTGCCAGTGTTGCCTGCTGCATCACTAAGAGTGGCGGTTACTGTATAAGCGCCATCAAGTAATGGTTGCGCAGCTTCAGCGCTCCAATTACCACTGCCATCGGTTTGCACTGTCACTGTATGACTGCCATTGCTATCGCTGAAGGTAATGGCGATATCACTGTTCGCTAAATCCGATGTACCGGTCACTACTGGGGTATTGTCGTTGGTTAACGCCGGTGCATCAATGGTGACTGTTGGCGCTTGCGTGTCTACTACGCCACCATTTTCAGTGTCGCTGGCAGTATTGCCTGCCGCATCGGTGACACTGGCATCCACTTGGAATGCGCCTTCTGCAAGGGGTGTGGGTACATCCACCGACCAAGTGCCATCAGCAAGCACAGTCGCCGTTAAAGTTTGCACCGCGCCATTCGCATCGGTCACGGTTAGATTAACAACCCCACCAAAATC
>NZ_PNDT01000124.1:0-565 GCF_005886375.1 Pseudoalteromonas sp. S1727 | reverse complement strand
ATAATTACTGATTAATGGCATTTTTTACTTTTGAAAACTCTGTATAAATAACAAATGTCATTCATACGAATTTTATTATCAGCTTTTCCAAATTTTTAAAGAGCAGAGAATCAAAAACTTCTCAAAATTAAACACACTCTATTCTCAGGTGGTGTTGCTACCCGATAAAGAATATTTATTTTTAAGAAGTAAAAGTGGTGGAGCTAAGCAGGATCGAACTGCTGACCTCCTGCGTGCAAGGCAGGCGCTCTCCCAGCTGAGCTATAGCCCCACATATGCTGGTACTTATTGTTTGCATACCGACTTCTTTTTAAGACAAGGCGTAAGTTGAGGCCGTTTAGTTCACTAAACAACGAAGCTTACAACGCAGTATTAAGAAGAAGTGGTGGGTCTGAGTAGATTTGAACTACCGACCTCACCCTTATCAGGGGTGCGCTCTAACCAACTGAGCTACAGACCCAAACAATAAGTGTTGTTCTCTTTACAATAACAATCATCTGTGTGGACACTTCGAACAAATAAGTTCTAAATCGTATAAGGAGGTGATCCAGCCCCAGGTTCCCCT
>NZ_PNDT01000123.1:0-9179 GCF_005886375.1 Pseudoalteromonas sp. S1727 | reverse complement strand
CAACATGTCAAAATTTATGCCTTGTTATCACTCCATTTATCTGTCGCTATAAATGGTCAGTAACTTAACACGATTGTTATAAGTTGTATTATTGATACATGCGCGAATGATAAAAACTCGTTCATAATCAAGTAAGCAGTTAGCGTATAAGATAAAGTGCAACAAAAAGTATTTCCTGCTAAGGTATTCCATTGCTAACAAAAGAGTACAAAGAAGTACAAAGAAAATGAGGAATAGCGAGTTATGCGCCTAAACGGTGTACAAAGACTATTAGAAACCGGTTTGATAATCAGCACCTTTGCCGCCATATTTATTTTGTGTGCATTGATAAGCTTTGATCCCGCAGATCCTAGTTGGTCGCAAACAGGTTATGAGAATGTAAGAAACATAACTGGGGCCGCTGGCGCGTGGATTGCTGATATTTTATTACTTACATTTGGTTGGCTGGCTTATTTAGTGCCGGCTGCAATCCAAATCTTTGGCTATTTATTATTTAAGCAACCGCATAAGATATTTCAGCTTGATTACACAACCTTATCATTACGTGTAATAGGCTTTGCGTTATTTATTACCTCAGCAACTGCTATCAGCAGTATTAATTTCGATGATATTTATAATTTTTCTTCCGGTGGGGTAGTAGGGGATGTAATCGCCTCAGCCATGATGCCGGCATTTAATTTTACGGGTACGTCTATTTTATTATTGTGCTTCTTCTTTGCTGGTTTAACCTTGTTAACTGGTGTGTCTTGGGTGCAATTTGTTGACTTCATTGGCGATTGGATTATGCGTAGCTATCATTTTATTGTTGATCATCTGCAAGCATGGTTGCAGCGTGAACGCGCAGCAAATACAACTGTAACCACTGAGCAGCCTGTAATTGATGAACCAAAAGCCGCAAAAGAGACTCCGTCGATTCACTTTACTGAAACAAGTAAAGTAGCAACGAGCAATACGAACACAGCCTCCGATTATCAAGACTCACATCCAGCATTTGATGACCTAGATGATATTCTCGATCAAGAGATTAATTTCAGTGCTATTGATGATGAGCCAATGGATACCGCAGCAGCTTTAAATGCACTGGATCAAAGTTATGTTGCCGAGCCAGAAAAACCAGTTACAACCGTTGTCTCTCCAGCGCGACCGATGCCAAAGCCTAAGAGCACTTATCAACCGCCGCCAACAGCAAAAGAAAAGTTTGAGCAATTATTAGAAGAACAGCCACCAAGTACACCGATGCCAACGCTTGATTTACTTGATAGGCCAGACAAAGCGAAAAACCCAATTTCTCCAGAAGAACTTGAAGCAGTCTCGCGTTTAGTTGAAACCAAGTTGCTTGATTTTAACGTTCAAGCGGCCGTTGTAGGTGTTTATCCTGGTCCTGTTGTTACTCGTTTTGAGCTTGATTTAGCGCCAGGTATTAAAGTGTCTAAAATTACTGGGCTTGCGAAAGATCTGGCTCGATCGCTATCTGCAGTCAGTGTGCGCGTAGTAGAAGTGATCCCAGGTAAAACGTACGTAGGTATTGAGCTGCCAAATAAACACCGTGAAATAGTACGTTTATCAGAAGTGATAGATGCACCTAAGTTTGAGCAAAACCCATCACCTTTAACCATGGTATTGGGTAAAGACATTGCCGGTGAGCCAATTTGTGCTGACTTAGGTAAAATGCCCCACTTATTGGTAGCGGGTACAACCGGTTCAGGTAAGTCAGTGGGCGTTAATGTGATGATATTAAGCTTGTTATATAAATCTGGCCCTGATGATGTACGGATGATCATGATAGATCCAAAAATGTTGGAGCTTTCAGTATACGAAGGTATCCCACATTTGTTGTGTGAAGTGGTCACTGATATGAAAGAAGCCGCTAATGCACTGCGTTGGTGTGTCGGCGAGATGGAACGTCGTTACAAGCTAATGTCGGCTCTTGGTGTACGTAACTTAAAAGGCTATAACCAAAAAGTAATGGAAGCTAAAGAAGCGGGTTACCCGATTTTAGATCCATTATTCAAAGACACCGATGGTATGAAAGACGGCCCAGATGAGCTAGGAAAACTACCAAGTATTGTTGTCGTTATTGATGAATTTGCTGACATGATGATGATTGTTGGTAAAAAAGTTGAAGAGCTGATTGCACGTATCGCGCAAAAAGCCCGTGCCGCTGGTATTCATTTAATACTGGCTACGCAGCGTCCATCGGTGGACGTTATCACTGGCTTAATAAAAGCAAATATACCAACACGGATGGCGTTTCAGGTTTCAAGTAAAATTGACTCACGCACTATATTGGATCAACAAGGTGCCGAAAATCTATTAGGCATGGGTGATATGTTGTATTTACCGCCAGGTACTAGCGTACCGGTGCGTGTTCATGGCGCGTTTGTGGATGATCATGAAGTTCATGCCGTTGTTGATGATTGGAAAAAACGCGGCAAACCAAATTATATAGACGAAATTCTTAATGGCGATGCGACGGAAGAGATATTACTTCCGGGTGAAGCGAGCGAAAACGCAGATGAAGAATCAGATCCCCTGTATGATGAGGCTGTTTCATTTGTAATTGAAACAGGTAAAGTATCGGTTTCAAGTGTACAGCGTAAATTGCGTGTTGGTTATAACCGTGCAGCGCGGTTGGTTGAACAAATGGAAACGTCGGGTATTGTGAGCGCACCAGGCCATAATGGTGCCCGTGATGTATTAGTGCCCAATGGTGGAGCAAATTAAATGAAAAAAATTAACTATTTAGCCATGGCGATCAGCTGTCTGTTATCAGCCTCTGTCTATGCAGATGACAGCCAAGCATTACAAGACAAACTTGCTGGATTAAAAAGCTTTCAAGCACAATTTGAGCAGCAAGTGAATGACGACCAAGGTCAGTCAATAATGCAAGGTAAGGGCACGATTGCTTTACAACAGCCAATGATGATCCGTTGGCAGCAAGCTAGCCCCGATGACACTTTATTTGTCTCAAATGGCGATAAAACGTATTACTTTGACAGCTTCGCAGAGCAAGTTACGATTATGAATACGCACAGCTTGATTGATTCAACGCCATTTGTATTACTCACGTCTAAAGATCCTGCGCAGTGGCAAAAGTATCAAGTAACAGCCACCGCGGCAGGTTTTAGTGTCACTCCTAACCAAGGCGTTGAAAGCCAAGTTGAACAACTAGACATTGTATTTGCAAAAGATCAAACAGGCCTAGCACAACTATTAGTCAAAGACAGTTCAGGACAATCATCAACCTTTACGTTTAGTGATGCTAAAGTAAACGAAAGTTTAGCTGATTCAACCTTTGACTTTAGTATTCCTGAAGGTGTTGAAATAGATGACCAAAGCCAAGGCGAATAATTTCAGTGAGTAATTTAGGCTTTAATTTTGGCCCTGATGTGCGCCCACTTGCGGCGCGCATGCGACCAACCAGTTTAGATGAATATATTGGCCAGCAACATTTATTAAGCCAAGATAAACCACTCTACCAAGCCATTTTAGCAGGGCGGTGCCATAGCCTTATTTTATGGGGGCCGCCAGGTGTTGGTAAAACCACCTTAGCGCAAATTATAGCTAATCACGCTGATGCTGCACTGATCCAAATGTCAGCAGTTACCGCAGGTATTAAAGATATTCGTGATGCGGTGAGTGAAGCGCGTAATAACCTTGAAGGGCGTGGACAACGTACGTTATTGTTTGTTGATGAAGTACATCGCTTCAATAAATCTCAGCAAGATGCCTTTTTACCGCATATTGAAGATGGCACCTTTATATTTGTAGGCGCCACCACCGAAAACCCATCGTTTGCACTTAATAACGCAATTTTATCCCGCGCTCGTGTGTATGTGCTTAAATCGCTACAAGAAGTTGATCTTCACAATGTTATTGAACGTGCTCTAGTATATGATGCCGAACTAAAAGATAAAACCATAGTGCTTGCTGACAACGCTAAAAAAGCGTTGTGCCAAGCCAGTGATGGGGATGCCCGTAAAGTTCTCAACCTACTTGAACAAGCGATTGACTTAACGATTGAGCAAAACGGCCAGTATCTGGTTGATGAACACGTACTTAGCCAAGTACTGCCAACTCACTTAGCGAAATATGACAAAGGCGGTGATGAGTTTTACGATTTGATCTCAGCTTTTCATAAGTCTGTGCGTGGTAGCTCACCAGATGGCGCTTTGTATTGGTATTGCCGTATTTTAGCCGGTGGTGGCGATCCTCTCTATGTTGCAAGGCGGTTATTGGCGATAGCCACAGAAGACATAGGCAATGCAGATCCTCGAGCAATGGAAGTGGCGCTAAACGCGTGGGATATATTCCAACGAGTAGGGCCTTCAGAAGGCGAGCGAGCCATTGCCCAAGCAACTATTTACTTAGCCAGTGCACCCAAGAGTAATGCTGTGTATGCGGCGTTTAACCAAGCCAAGCTGGATGCGCAAAATGAGCCGAGCTACCCGGTGCCTGAGCATTTACGCAATGCGCCTACCAATTTGATGAAAAACTTGGGCTATGGCGCTGAATATCGCTATGCCCACAATGAAGAAGGTGCGTTTGCCGCAGGCGAAAACTATTTCCCTGAGCAAATTGCCGATAAACGTTATTACTTTCCGACTGAACGTGGTTTAGAGCAAAAAATTAAGCAAAAGCTCGATTATCTCAAAGAGCGCGATCAACACAGTGATATAAAACGCTATGACAAGCCTTAAGATATACCTCATGATTGCCGCCGGAGGAGCATCCGGTGCCTGCTTACGGTTTTTTATTAGCGAAACCATGCTAAAACTGCTGGGCAGGGGATTCCCTTTTGGCACGTTGGCAGTTAATATTCTTGGTTCATTGTTGATGGGCATATTGTACGGTTTGATAGAGCGTGAAATTATCACCGCAAGCCCCGCTAAAACCCTTATAGGAATTGGCTTTTTAGGTGCTTTGACCACCTTTTCGACATTTTCAATGGATTCGTTGTTGTTATTACAACAAGGTCACTTTTTTAAAATGGCCCTCAATATCGTCTTAAATGTGACGGTGTGTATTTTTATGGCTTGGCTGGGCCTTCAGCTGGTAATGCAAAAAGGTTAAAAAACTAACATGTTAGATTCTAAATTATTACGTCAAGATCTCGAGCAAACAGCGGCGCGCTTAGCTGCACGTGGCTACGAGCTAGATACTGCGACTGTCAGCGCACTTGAAGAAAAACGCAAAACACTACAAGTAAAAACACAAGAATTACAAAGTGAGCGTAACAGCAGCTCCAAAGCGATTGGCCAAGCAAAAGCAAAAGGCGAAGATGCACAACCGTTATTAGACGCGGTAAGTAACTTAGGCGCCCAACTTGATAGCGTTAAAGCTGAACAAGATGAAATATTAGAGCAGCTTAAGCAAATCTCTTTAGCGATCCCTAATTTACCCGATGAATCAGTACCAGCAGGTGCGGACGAGTCAGAAAATGTTGAAATTTCAACATGGGGCGAGCCTAAAAAATATGATTTTGCAGTAAAAGATCACGTTGATTTAGGTCAGGACTTAAACGGCCTTGATTTTGAAATGGGTGTTAAAATCACCGGTTCTCGCTTTACAGTAATGCGTGGTGCAACAGCACGCATGCATCGTGCGCTAGTACAATTTATGCTAGACACGCACACAGACAAAAACGGCTACACAGAAATGTACGTACCGTACTTAGTAAATCGCGACAGCCTATATGGCACAGGTCAGTTACCTAAGTTTGCTGAAGATTTATTCCACACCAAAGGGTTAGTGAACGATGACGGCGAAGAGCAAGAAGGCTTTAGCTTAATTCCAACAGCAGAAGTACCACTGACCAACAGTGCTCGTGACGAAATCTATGATGAAAAAGACTTACCCATTCGTTTAACCGCGCACACGCCATGTTTTAGAAGTGAAGCGGGCAGTTACGGCCGTGATACCCGTGGTCTTATCCGTCAGCACCAGTTTGATAAAGTAGAGCTTGTACAACTTGTAAAACCAGAAGATTCAATGCAAGCATTGGAAGAGCTAACAGGTCACGCTGAGCAAATCTTACAAGCGTTAGAACTGCCATACCGAAAAGTGATTTTATGCATGGGCGACATGGGCTTTGGCTCTGCTAAAACCTACGATTTAGAAGTCTGGTTACCAGCGCAAAATACCTACCGTGAGATTTCATCATGTTCAAACATGGTCGACTTCCAAGCACGTCGTATGCAAGCACGCTTTCGCCGTGCTGGTGAGAAAAAACCAGAGTTATTACATACACTCAATGGTTCAGGTTTAGCGGTTGGCCGTACACTGGTTGCGATTTTAGAAAACTACCAACAAGCCGACGGCTCAGTTGTAGTACCAGAAGTACTTCGTCCCTATATGAACGGACTTGAAGTGATTAAATAAGTTCTTTGGAGCTGTAAGTTTTAAGCTTTAAGAGAAGCCGCTGTTTGTAACGAACAGCGGCTTTTTTATTATGAATTAAGGTCATAGATTCAAGGTTCAGAGTATAAGCACAGAAATAATGAGTTATGAGATTAACTCGGTGTGCAATTCATCGTGTAGGAATCGTCTTTAGCCATGATTAGCTTATAGTTAGAAAGGTTTAAGGACAAAGCGCAAGAGCAATAAAAATCTGAAACAGGATTTAGTAAATTAACCCCATTTTTCAGTGATGTTCTAAATGGCGAATATGGCAGTTAACCGGGTAGCCGGGAGGCCTCTAACCTCCAGATCCCATCATGCGTTTTTTATTGATAGGAAGTGCAATGGGCGGTTCACCCTCCGTAATGATTATTGATCCAAATATTTCTCAATGACGCTAAACCTTGTGAACCTAAATCAATAAGCAAGTTCGTTTAATTCGTCTGTCGATGTGGCTGTTAAGCAAGTAGCTTACGGCAAACACACATAAGGACCGTGACAGCGTAAAACATGAAACTAAGCCGGCCTAATCACTTTGGCTTTATCAGCAGTAACTTAGCCTCTTTGCCATCAGTTAACACTGCGATATTTCCCTCTGTTGTCACAAATACATCCCGCAAACGCCCATTAACCTCAGGGAATATATGAGACTGGATAAACTCACCGTTAGCTAAATTAACGCCGTAGAGTTTTTTATCGACCAGCGTAGTGATTAGCACATGCTGTTGTAGTGACGGAAAAGCTAAATGCTTTGAGCCATAATACGCCATGCCTGATGGGGCGATTGAGGGCGTCCAATCAACCGTTGGTTTAGCCATTCCAGGGTATTCTCTAAACGGTGATATACGTGCTTGTGAGTAATCATCTCCGTTGGTGATCACAGGCCAGCCGTAATTAGTGCCAGCGGTTAAGTAATTTAGTTCGTCGCCACCAGCTGGGCCATGCTCGTGGCTGACTATTTGCTGGGTGTCATAATCATACACTAGGCCTTGGGTGTTGCGGTGGCCGAGTGAAAAAACAACCTGAGCGGCGAGGTCTTCATGATCACTAAATGGGTTATTGCTGGGCACATTACCAGCTAAATTAATGCGTAATACTTTACCTAATTGGCTGGTGATAACTTGCGCTTGCTCTCGATAATCAAAGCCATCGCCACTTGAGAATAATAAGGTGTTATCGGGCAATACTAAGGCGCGGCCAGCATAATGCTGTGGTGTGTCTTTATCTGTTGCAACGCGATAAATAATTTTAGGCTGAGAAAAATCAGTGCCATTAAAGGTCGCTTTAGCAATTACGAGCCGGTTTGTGGCTAACTCGCCTTGTGCGTAGGTAAAAATAATCTCATTGGACTCATTGAAGTCAGGCGATAACACAATATCGAGTAAACCACCTTGGCCGGCAACATATAATCCTTCAAGGGGCAGTTTAACTCTTGATAACTGGTTGTTTTTTACTATTACTACATGGCCGTCACGCTCGGTGATTAACCAAGTGCCATTAGGTAGTTCAACCATACTCCAAGGAGAATTAAGCTCAGTTGCGAGGGGGGCAATGCTGTATTGTTTTGTGGGTAATGTTGAGCCTGCGTGTACTGAAAACGCAAAAGCCCAAACAAGCGTAATACAACAGATAGATTGTTTACAGCTTACGCCTTTGCTAATGTGGATAAAACGTTTCATTTTAAGTTGAGATAACCATGCCATTTTTAACACGTTTGTTGCCTTCATTTTTAGCTTCCTGGTTACTTACATTCACACTTGCTAGCTTGTTTCATAGTCAATATGTTGTCAATCAATTAGTTAACGTGGGTATAGAGATAAGCTTTAATGATCGTGTTAATTTAACGCTTGATGATTGGCTCGGGTTATTACCAACCTATGGTGCAATAATTGCCGTCGCACTTGCGTTCGCATTTTTAGTTACAGGACTAGTGTACAGAAAACACCCTAAATATGGCATTCAACTATTTGTTATCGCAGGAGTAACGGCGTTTGCAGTTGCTTTAGTGGCCATTGAGTCAATTATGAATATCACGATTATTGCAGGTGCCAGAGGTTGGGGGTTCTATGCACAACTGATTGCTGGTGCAGTGGGTGGGTATGTTTTCGCTGTGTTAGCAAAAAACTACATTAGTAGAAATGATCGCTGCTAATTTAAATAGGGATAAGACTTGTCGCGATATAGTGTCTTTTTATTGTGAATTAGCTTAACTATTATTAAAATTATTGACCCAAAAAAGAAACTGAAATAGGGTTTAAACAATGTCAGCGTCATTCAGGATCGTTGACTCAAGTTTGGGTTGAGTTATCAAAAGAGCAAATACAGTGGACCGGCTCTGGAGGCTCACCAAAGTTATGGCGTTCATCTGAGTACTCAAGTAGCGCTTTTTGTTCAGAGTGTGGGAGTACAATAGGTGCAATTGACGATAAGCCGACATTAGCACTTGCACTCGGAACATTTGATTTACCCAATTGTAAAGGTTTCATCCCGCAGTCTCATTCTTATATTTCGAATTTACCCAAATGGTGGCGCATTGATCACTTAAAAACATGTGATCAGTTTAATACCAATCGACTTAAATATTTAACCATTCTAGCGGGCTAAATAAAGCGCTAACTGCGTTATAAATGACTGCATGGATGCAGGAGGTAGAGCAATGCAGGAGCAATTGCCGAGAACAACTACATGTCAAAATTTATGCCTTGTTATCACTGTATTTATCTGTCGCTATAAATGGTCAGTAACTTAACACGATTGGTATAATCACTGTTCAGCGGTCG
>NZ_PNDT01000122.1:0-4349 GCF_005886375.1 Pseudoalteromonas sp. S1727 | reverse complement strand
GATCGCAGTAGAGAATTCCTGCGTTACGAAGGTAACATTGAACCTAAAATATAAAATCTAAAATCTAAAATCTAACATCTAACATCTAACATCTAAAACCTAAAACCTAAAACCTAAAACCTAAAATCTAAAATCTAAAATCTAACATCTAACATCTAACATCTAACATCTAACATCTAAAACCTATCCCTATGCTAGATCTGGTGGTTGAAACTGGTAGACTCGGGCTATTAATGATTAAACGGTACAAAAATGAAAACTAAAAAACATTACCTAAGTTTAGTGGTTCTGGCGGGGGGGGTGGGCTCTCGTTTTGGTGGTAATAAACAAATAGCAGAAATCGAAGGGCTTGGCTGTACTATTATGGAGCTTAGTATTGCTGATGCGGTTACTGCTGGGGTTACTCAAGTTGTATTAGTGATCAACCAAGCTGTGCGAAACGAAATAGAGCAAGTGATTCTACCGCGTTTACCTGCGGGGGTTGATGTTGTTTTGGTGGAGCAGAGAATTGATTTAGTACCTGAGCAATACCAAAATTTAGTGCAACAACGAGAAAAACCGTGGGGTACGGGGCATGCGTTATTGTGCGCTAAAGAATATATTCATAATCCTGCTATTGTCATTACCGCTGATGATTATTATGGCGCGTCTTCATTTACTTTACTTGCTGATCATTTTAAAAATTCCAGTAGCTGGGCGATGGTTGGGTATCCAATCATTGACACGTTATCAGCACAAGGTGGTGTAAACCGTGGCGTTTGCCAAGTTGAAAATAATCAATTAAGAGATGTTGTTGAGTATTTAAATATACAAATTGAGCAAGGGCACATAATGGGTGATAATCCACACGGAAAGCGTGAGAGAATCGCTTTAGATGCTTTGGGATCAATGAGTTTTTGGGGCATTACACCTGTACTTTTTGATGCGCTTGAAGTTGGCTTTACGGAGTTTCTGCAAAAATATGACAACGGTGTCAAAATGGAGTATTATTTACCAGATCAAATTCAACATGTGATCACATCTAATCAACAAAAAGTTACTATTTATACTGCACAAGAGTCTTGGTATGGAGTAACTTATAAATCAGAATTACAGGATGTTACAGGTAAATTATATGAACTACGTCACGGATGAGTTAGCCCCGATCATGCCTTTTCCTGGGCACAATAATAGCGAAGTAAGTATGAAGTCAAATTCCCTTGCGGTTTACTTGTCTGAAAGTTTTGGCCTTGGCAATGAAAAAGTCAGCATGAAACCAATTGGTAGTGGTCATATCAATACCACTATGTTGTTAACTGCACCTAAAAAATCTTTAGTCGTGCAAAAGTTAAATACAGAGGTTTTTCCTGAGCCTGACATGCTGGTAAAAAATGCCCGTTTAATCGAGCAGCATTTAACTAAAAAGCGCCAGTCGGGTGATTATGATTTAGCCATTATTCGTCATGTTCCTACTGTTGAAGATGGGTATTTAGTTGATTGTGATAATGGCGTTTGGCGTGCACTCGAATTTATTGGCGGCAGTTACAGTGAAGATGTTGTGCTAAACACTTCGCAAGCGCAAACTGCGGCCAATGCATTTGGTCAATTTGCTGTTGCATTAGAAGACTTTGATGCCAAGCAATTGCATCATGTTATTCCTGATTTTCATAACTTAGCGATGCGAGCCGAAAAACTTAAAGCAGTGGTTGCTAATGACCCTGTTAATCGTTTAGCTAGTTGCCAAGCAGAAGTTGATTTTTGTATGGCGCAGTTTGGGTTAATTGATGAGCTAAAATCGTTAGCTGGTAATGTGCCTGTTAGACCTTGCCATAATGATACTAAAATCAATAATATGCTGTTCTGTAATAAGTCACATGATGCCAAGGCGGTGATTGATTTAGACACATGTATGCCAGGTTACTGGCTGTATGATTTTGGTGATATGGTGCGAACTTTTTGCTCGCCAGAGCAAGAAGACTCAACCAATTTAGACAATGTGTGTGTTCGCGAAGAAATTTTTGAAGCCGTGGTTAAAGGTTATGTTGAGCCTTTAAAAGATTTAATTACCGAGCAAGAAAAACAGAGTTTTTGGTTAGGTACTAAAGTGATGACCTTTATGATTGGTCTGCGCTTTTTAACTGATTACATTGATGGCGATCACTATTTTTCAATTAAGCATGCTAACCATAACTTAGAGCGAGCACAGAATCAGTTTGCTTTATATCGTGATATTCTTGCCAAAAAAAGCACACTTAAAGCTATTTTAAGAGATGTGTAATAAAGGTTAAAGGCGCTAGGAGCTAGGGAAGTGACTAGGGGCTAGGTGTCTTGGCTTTTGTGGGAACAAGCTTTAGCCGTGATTGTTTTTGGTTATGTGTTAAAGCTCATCGGCGCTAAAGCGCTCTCCTACAATCATTAAAGATTTTAGAGTTAGGGAAGTGACTAGGGGCTAGGATTCGTAGCTCGCAGCCCGTTACCCGCAGCCCGTGACTTTTATTCTCGGTGGTGAATATAAACCTGCGCGAGGTAAACTCGCGCCTACGGATTTGCACCGATGTTTGGGTTATTGTAGGCGCGGCTTTATGCCGCGCGGTTAAGGGTAATTCTAACCCCTTCTTTTATTATGTTATCTATCCTCATCTACTTTACCTGTTACCCTATTTTAGGTAAGTTGCAGTGAAGTAAATCCAGGGATAATTATAAAATGAAGCAAATTAATCGTCGCGATTTTTTAAAAGCAGCCAGCGCGGCTGCGGCTGCCAGTGTGGTGGCAGGCTGTGCAGGTAATACTAATTCTGCAGCTATAACTCCGAAACAACAAGGCCGTTCAGTAATTGGCTTGATTGCGCCAAAAATGGATGTAGTACGGGTTGGCTTTATTGGTGTAGGCCAACGAGGTTTTGGCCATGTAAAACGCATGAGTCATATTGCTGGTACTGAGATCAAAGCGATTTGTGACACGCATAACGAAGTATTAGAACAGTCCGCAAAGTATCTCACCGATAAAGGGTTAGCAAAGCCTGCTTTGTATACTGGGTCAGATAACGCTTACCAACAAATGCTTGATCGTGACGATATTGATATTGTCATTATTTCCACTCCGTGGGCATGGCATGCGCCAATGGCGATAGATACTATGAATAGCGGTAAACATGCGTTTGTTGAAGTGCCGCTAGCATTAACCGTTGCAGAAATGTGGCAAATTGTTGATACCGCAGAGCGCACCCAAAAGAACTGCATGATGATGGAAAACGTCAATTATGGTCGTGATGAGCTAATGGTTTTGAATATGGTTCGCCAAGGTGTATTTGGTGAATTACTGCATGGCGAAGCGGCGTATATTCATGAGTTACGCTGGCAAATGAAAGAGATTGAGCATAAAACCGGCTCTTGGCGTACCGCTTGGCATGCAAAACGAGATGGTAACTTGTATCCTACCCATGGCTTAGGGCCTGTGTCGCAGTATATGAATATCAATCGCGGTGACCGTTTTGACTTTTTGACCTCAATGAGCTCACCTGCTTTGGGGCGCAGCGCTTATGCAAAAAAAGAGTTTCCAGCCGAGCATCAGCGTAATCAACTTAATTATATTGCTGGTGATATGAACACGACGCTAATCAAAACCGTTAAAGGTCGCAGTATTATGGTGCAGCATGATACAACTACGCCTCGACCTTACTCTCGCCATAATTTAATTCAGGGCACTAATGGGGTATTTGCTGGATTCCCAAATCGTATTGCACTAGAAGACGGTGGCTCAAAAAGCTTCCATGAGTGGGATTACGAAATGGCTGATTGGTATAAAAAGTACGACCATCCCTTGTGGATAAAAATGGGTGAAGAAGCGCAGCGTAACGGCGGCCATGGTGGCATGGACTTTTTAATGTTTTGGCGAATGATTTATTGTTTACGCAATGGCGAAGCGCTCGATCAAGATGTATACGATGGCGCCGCGTGGTCTGTAATATCACCGCTTTCAGCAGAGTCAGTGAGTAACCGCAGCGCATCGATTGATATTCCTGATTTTACCCGTGGCGCGTGGCAAAATGCCAAGCCGTTGGGGGTTGTGGGTTAAAAAATTAAAGGGGGAAGGGACGAGGTTCTAGGGAAGTGACTAGGGGCTAGGATCCATAGCTCGCAGCCCGTGGCTTTTCTTCTAGGGGTGAACATAAACCTGCGCGAGGTAAACTCGCGCCTACGGGTTTGCACCGGTGTTTGGGTTATTGTAGGCGTGGCTTTATGCCGTGCGGTGTAAAGATTCATGGCTAAAGCCATTTCCTACGTTACGATGTTAACCTTGAACCTTGAACCTTGAACCTAAAATCTAAAATCTAAAATCTAAAATCTAATCTCTAACATCTAACATCTAA
>NZ_PNDT01000121.1:0-12816 GCF_005886375.1 Pseudoalteromonas sp. S1727 | reverse complement strand
TAATGACCCGCTCTGATGCTTGTAAAAGCCTGCGTAAATCCGCCGATTGAAACCATTCAACTTATAGCATAAAGCCAAATAAAGAATGGTGGGTCATGATGGACTTGAACCATCGACCAATGGATTAAAAGTCCACTGCTCTACCAACTGAGCTAATGACCCGCTCTGATGCTTATAAAAGCCTACGTAAATCCGCCGATTAAAACCATTCAACTTTTAGCATAAAGCCAAATAATGAATGGTGGGTCATGATGGACTTGAACCATCGACCAATGGATTAAAAGTCCACTGCTCTACCAACTGAGCTAATGACCCGCTCTTTTTGCCGCAATTTGAGTGGTTGAACCATTCGTTTGCTGCGGGCGCTTATAATACTTATTTAAAAAATGAGTGCAACAGAAAATGTCTCTTTTTTTAAGTTTTTATGTCTAGTTGACCAATTTTAGACCGCTTATGACAAAAAGCAGTCTAATCAAGCTGATTCTACATTTTTGCAATGCGATCAGTGGCCAACTTTGCAGCAGTTGTACTTGGGTATTGATTGATCAAATCACTCAACGTTTTTAATGCTTGTTCAGCTAAACCTTGTTCTTGTAACAAAGTACCAAGCTTCAACATTGCATCAGGACGTTTATTTGAATTTGGAAATTCATTGACAACAACTTTAAAGTGTTCCGACGCTTTTACTGGATCATTTTTAATTGTCAGTAATTGCCCTAACCAATAATGAGCGTTTGATGCATACACAGAGTTTGGGTACGTTGTTAAAAAGGTTTGAAACTCTGGAATTGCCTGATCGTAACGCTTGTCTTTCATTATTAATGCTACTGCGCGCTCGTAAGCTTCATTCTCAGACAGATCTGAGCTAATTGCTTGTGATGGAACAGGGTCTGCATATTGATCAGCACTGGATGCACTAGGTTGTGAATAAGCTTGGCTAACACGGTTTTCAATTTCTTGATAAAGCTCGCGCTGACGCTGTAACACTTTTTCTAGTTTATAGGTTTGCTCTTCGGTGATCCCACGAACTTGGCTCACTTCATCTTGCAGTACATTAAGCTGTTGTTGTAACTCAACTTGTAACAAGTTACGCGACTGCATCATGTTTTCAAGGGCAGCAAGGCGTTTTTCTATACTCGATTGTGAACTCGCAGCTTCTGAAACAGGAGCGGGAGCAGCCCAAACGTGGGTGCTCCCGCTCAATATCATGGCTGCCAAAATAATTTTCGGCTTCATAATGTCTCTAATCTTAGTAAACTAGTACCGCACGGCGGTTTTTAGCGAAAGCAGATTCAGTGCGTGATTTAACCATTGGCTTTTCTTCACCATAGCTCACTACTGACATTTGGCTTGCTGAAACACCTAAGCTTTGTAGGTATTTTTCAACTGCTTGGCCACGGTGCTCACCAAGAGCAATATTGTACTCAGGTGTACCACGTTCATCAGCATGACCTTCAATTAATACTTTAACTGATGGGTTTTTAACTAAAAACTCTGCGTGTGCACGAAGTAATTCACCGTACTGACCTTGAATTGTTGCTTTATCAAAATCAAAGTAAATAATTTGTTCTTTACGTAATTCGTCATACTTCTGACGAAGTTCTTCTTGTGCTTGTTGCTCTGGCGTCAATGTAGCCACTTCAACTGTATCAGTATTCGCTGTTTGCTCTACAGTTGCTTGATTTGATTGATTTGCTGCACCTTCATCGATATCTGAAGATGAGCTACAAGCTGCTAGTGTCATAACTGGCACAGCAATTAGCAGGCCTTTAAGTATTTTATTAAGTTGCATTGAGTAGATTCCTATATTGAGTAAACCAGCAAATATTATTGTAAATAAGGCGACCACGCAGGTGCCTTTACTTGTCCATTTAGCACAGGTAACCGTGCTTTAAAGCGACCGTCCATTGATACTAGCGCTAGTACCTGCTTATTATTATGAAGCGTGCTATAAATGATCATCGAACCGTTTGGCGCTATGCTCGGTGATTCATCTAGGCGCGTTCGCGTTAACACTTGAAATGCGCCTGTAGCCAGCTCTTTCTTAGCGAGATGGTACTGCCCGTTGGTACGGTTAACCATCACTAATTCTTTGCCATCAGGGGTAACTGAACCTGCTAGATTCATGTCACCGTCAAAGGTCATTCGTTGTGACCTACCTGTTTGTAAATTTAACTTATAAATCTGAGCATTACCACCCCTTTCAGAGGTAAACACGATATCTTGACCATTAGGATGCCAAGACGGTTCAGTATCTATACTACGGTGGTTAGTCAAACGGGTTTCTTTACGTGTTGCTAAGTCTAGCATATACACTTCTGTTGCGCCGTTTCTGTCCTTTGATAGTACCAAAAGTAATTTTTTGCCGTCTGGCGAAAACTGCGGTGCACCGTTAATACCTTGATGGCTAGTGATTAACTCACGTTTGCCTGAGTATAAATCTTGGATATAAATTTGGCTTTGACGATTCTCAAATGTTACATACGCAAGCTTGGTACCATCAGGTGACCACGCTGGTGACATCAATGGCTCTTGCGAGCGCAACAATACTTGCTCGTTAAAACCATCATAGTCGGCTACAACTAGCTGATACGGCTTAGGTTCATCATCACGCACGATAACATACGCAATTTTAGTTAAAAATGCACCACGTTCACCAGTGAGTTTTTCATAAATAACATCACTAATGCGGTGTGCATAACGTCTAAAGCCAGTATCACTAATTACACTCTCGCGTGCTTCTTGAATATGATCTTGGCTTTTAATTAGCTTACCATTGCTCATCATTTGCGTTTCGCCGCCAGTGATTTGACCACGAATAACATCAACCAACTCATAACGCACTAAGTAACGGCCATCAGTTTGTTGTTCAACTTCACCTACTAAAATAGCTTCAACACCTTTATTTACCCATGCAGCATAGTCAACGTCTGCATCTTTACTAGGCAACTGCGGCATCTCATTTACATCAATTGGTTTAAACTTTCCGCTGCGCATTAAATCAGCAGCAATTACAGTGCTGAGCTTTTGCGGAATTGGCCCAACACCCTTGTATTTAAATGGCACAATAGCAATAGGCCGTGCTCCATCAATACCCTCTGTGATGACTATTTCAAGTGCTGCATTGGCAACACCAGCAAAGCCTAAAACGAAAATTAAACAAACTGTTTTCAACTTGTTGAACATACCATTCCTTTAAAATTGTGGCTTAATTGTTAAGTTAATATTTTTTAATTGCTCAAACACATCTTTATCTTTAGAAACTGGCAGCGTATCAGCCATACGCACCGCTCTAAGCGCCGCTTCACATACTAACTTATCACCGCCTAATGATTTAACCTGCGTTACCAAGCCATTAAAGCCTAGACGTATATTGACACGACATTGTTGATTTTTCATTTTTTCATCGATTAATAAGTTTTGCTGGATCCGCGCCATTATTAATGCTTTGTATTTATCAACCTCAGTGCCAACTTGTTGTTGACGAACTTTATTACGTGCAGCTTGCTCTGACGCTAGCTGTTCTTGCAACATTTGTTCTTGTAATGCTTTTTGACGCGCGGCTTCAGCAGCTTCTGCACGCTCTTTAGCTTCTTGCTCTTGACGCTTGCGCTCTGCTTCCGCCTTTTTAAGTGCTTCTTCTTCAGCTTTGCGTTTTTCAGCAGCCGCTTTCGCAGCGAGTTCAGCTTGCTCTTTTTGCTTTTCAGCTTGCTGTGCTTTTTCACGTTCTTTTTGCTCAATTTCGCGGGCTTTTTTCGCCTGCGCTTGTGCTTGTGCGGTTTCTTTCTCTTTCGCGCGACGCTCTTGCTCTAATTTTTTAATTCGTCTATCTTCTGCTTCACGTTGCTTACGAGCATCCGATGCACGGCGCTCTAAATCACGAATACGTTTATCTTCAGCACGTTTTTTATCATCTTCTTGACGTTTTAACTCAGCAATCTTTTGCTCAACCATTTTTTGGTCAACAGTCACCGCTGACACCGCGTTCTCAGCCTCAGGCATGGCAGTATTTAATGTTACTTCCATTACTGAAGGTGCTGAAGTATGAAAATTTGCAGTGCCAATTAGCACGCCTATAATCGCAAGGTGCAACAACACTGACTTTACTACTGAAGCACCCATACTATTTTTTATTCCCTTCAAATGATTCAGTCATTAAACCTACCGAAGGTACGCCTGCGTTTTTCAAAAAGTCCATTAGTAACAATACCTCTTGGTACGATACTTTGCCTGATCCTTTGATCATTACTGGCGTTTCTGGATTTTTCATTAATTGTAATTTGATCACTGCAGCGACATCTAAAGCTTCCATTGGCTCCTCAGGATCAGTACCAATGCTTACATAGTACTTACCTTGCGAATCAATAGAGGCAATAATTGGCGGTGTATCTTTAGTATCAACTAAATCTGATTCTTCCATTTTTGGTAAATCAACTTTAACACCGTGAGTGATCAAAGGCGCTGTTGCCATAAAGATGATCAATAATACCAACATTACATCTATATAAGGAACTACGTTTATCTCTGCAACAGGACGACGTTTCTTACGCTGATACATTCGCTTTTGCCTCTATTTGTGTAGCTGCTTGACGGTGTAAAATATTCGCGAACTCTTCCATAAAGTTAATGTAGTGAGATTCAAGTTTTTCAACTTTGTTAGCAAAGCGGTTATAGGCAATTACAGCTGGGATTGCTGCAAATAGACCCATTGCTGTAGCTATCAACGCCTCGGCAATGCCTGGTGCTACCATCTGTAAGGTTGCTTGCTTAACTTCACCCAGCGCGATAAAGGCATTCATTATGCCCCACACAGTACCAAATAAACCAATATAAGGGCTAATAGAGCCAACCGTTGCCAAAAACGATAAGCTTGATTCTAGTTTTTCAATTTCACGAGATAAAGCCACACGCATTGAGCGGTGTGTACCTTCCATTACAATACTGGCACTTTGAAACGATGTTTTTTTATGACGTGCAAATTCTTTAAAGCCAGCAATAAACAATGCTTCTATACCACTTGAATTACCACTGCGTGACGATATTTCGTTGTAAAGTTTACTTAAATCGATGCCAGACCAAAACTTTTGTTCAAAACGTTTTGCTTGTGTTAACGCATCAGAAATAGCTTTCTTACGTTGAAAAATTATTGCCCATGACATGACTGACATTGCAACGAGTGCCAACATTACCAACTGCACAAGAAAACTTGCTTCTAGAATTAAATCTAAAAAATTAAGCCCTGAACCCACATTAAACTCCTAATAAGATTTCTTGTAAAAATACCATTTCTTTATACGCTAGCTATCAGACCAACAGGTTGGCCTAAAGTTGCAACTAGTGTATCTATTCAGCTCGTTACTGACAACGCTATTGCTGTGAATTAGCAACAAAAAACGTTGAAAAGCAGGTCTGCAACTTTTTATTTAGCTAAATCAGCCAACGCAATTCAAGCTCTATTTCCAACGACCTAGATAAATATTCTGGCACGGTGCGTATTTATCAACAAAAACTCTATAAAACACTGCGTTTATTCACTATGTGTGCATAACCACGCAAAAGCACCATTTAAAGTTTAAAACAGGACAGTTTAACTAATCCGTTTAAAAACCAACCAACCAAATAAAGTTTCATAAATTCAACAAACTAATAACTTTCTGTGAATTTTATGAACACAAATAAAGAAAACAAAAAAGTCTAGCTATTAGTTTTTTTTATCTGAAAATTAAATTTTTCTAGTTTGAACAAAAAACAACTATTGCGTATTATTCCCCCATACCGAGCTAGCGCAGTAATGAATACTTCATGAAGCCCAGTTCTTTGCAATATGAATCTGATTTTTCGTATTGCTAAGCTTAAAGTCCTCTTGATAAAACTTGATGAGTTTAAGCTGTGTTCCCTAGATTACTTCCTTCAACTTGTTGTTTGCCCGCATCTTTATGCGGGCTTTTTTTTGCCCTAAATAAAAGCTAAGCGCCGCGCTATGTGGGATACAATATCGTTTACAAACTTAACAGCATGTGAATTATATTTGTTACAACAACTAAATACCTATGTACATAGGCTAAGCGGTTAAAAAGACAACTATAGGTGGCTATACATGCGCGTATAACCACTGGAAGTGAGATTTACTGTTGCTTTGCTAATAAGCCAAAGTGATGGTAAGCGTTATCAGACACAATCCGCCCGCGTGGAGTTCGCTGTATGAAACCTTGCTGGATCAAGTATGGTTCAATCACATCTTCGATGGTTTCTTTTTCTTCACCGATGGCGGCTGCTAAGTTATCTAAGCCTACAGGGCCACCCATAAATTTTTCTATGATGGCAAGCAAGTATTTACGATCCATGTAGTCAAAACCACTTTTATCAACATCAATCATGTTCAGCGCCTGCTCTGCTACTTCAGCATTAACAGTTCCATCTGATTTTACTTGCGTGTAATCACGTACTCGACGCAATAATCGATTTGCAATACGCGGAGTGCCACGAGAGCGTTTCGCTATTTCAGCTGCGCCATCATCACACATTTGTAAATTTAAATAATGTGCTGAACGCCCTACTATGGTTGAGAGATCAGCAACAGAATAAAATTCTAAGCGCTGCACAATACCAAAGCGATCTCTCAGCGGTGATGTTAACGAGCCTGCCCGCGTAGTGGCGCCAATGAGTGTAAAGGCAGGTAAATCAAGCTTGATTGACCGTGCTGCAGGGCCTTCACCAATCATTAAATCAAGTTGGTAATCTTCCATGGCAGGATATAAAATCTCTTCAACTTGAGGACTAAGTCTGTGTATTTCATCTATAAACAGTACATCACCTTCTTCAAGATTGGTAAGTAGCGCGGCTAAGTCCCCTGCTTTTTCAAGTACCGGGCCTGATGTGGTTTTAATACTGACATTCAGCTCGTTCGCAACAATATTCGCCAAGGTGGTTTTACCTAACCCTGGAGGGCCAAATATTAATAAATGATCGAGTGCTTCACCACGGGTTCGAGCCGCCTCTATAAATATTTCCATTTGCTGTTTAACATGGGGCTGACCTGTGTAATCGGCTAATAGTTTTGGCCGTATAGCGCGATCAACAACATCTTCATTACTTTGTTCTGTCGCATCAATTAAACGATCCGCTTCAATCATGGTTTACTCACAACATTGATTTTAAAGATTCTTTAATAAGAACCTCTGTAGACATATCAGGTTTGGCTACTGATTTTACTGTTTTTTGTGCTTGCGCCAATTTATAACCCAACGACACTAAGGCCGAAACCGCGTCATCTGCCGCATTATTTGCGATCAACGTATCGGCAGCAGGCTCTATCACCGCATTATCACTAAATGGCGTGAATAAGTCATTACCCCAATCTTTCAATCGATCTTTCATTTCCAGTACTAAGCGCTCAGCGGTTTTTTTGCCAACTCCAGGGAGCTTAACTAAGCTTGTGGCATCTTCATTATTCACGCAGTTCACAAATTGTTTAGCAGACATACCAGACAAAATCGCTAAACCGAGTTTAGGCCCTACGCCGTTCGCTTTTAATAACTCTCTAAATAATGCGCGTTCAGTTTTATTATTAAAACCAAACAATAATTGTGCGTCTTCTCTCACTACAAAATGCGTATATACAATGGCCTGCTCGCCAATATTAGGCAGATCATAAAAGCAGGTCATTGGCATATTTACTTCATAACCCACTCCACTTACTTCAAGTAAGATTTCTGGCGGTTGTTTTTCGACTAAAATGCCATTTAAGCGACCTATCATGTTATTTCCTTAATCGTCCTCTAACGGTTTTACTGGCACTGCCCGCTAGTTTTATTAAATTTTGATCTGAATGAGCATGGCATATTGCAATTGCCAATGCATCGGCGGCGTCTGCTTGCGGGGTACTGGGCAATTTTAAAATATTTTTAACCATGTGCTGTACTTGGCTTTTATCGGCACCACCATTACCCACTACGGCTTGTTTTATTTGCCGCGCAGAATACTCAAAAACGGGCAGTTCTGCGATAGCTGCGCCTACTATTGCCGCACCACGGGCTTGCCCCAGTTTTAATGCTGAATCTGGGTTATGCGCCATAAACACTTTTTCGATAGCGAAGTGATCCGGCGAAAATTGCTCAATCAGTTGACTAACACCTTGGTAAATCATTTTTAATCGAATGGGAAAATCATGATCAGCCAATTTAATACAGCCACTACCTAAATAAGTAAATTTAGCCCCTTGATGGGCAATTACCCCATAACCGGTTAAACGTGAGCCAGGATCAATCCCTAAAATAATAGCCAATACGTGCCCAATCAGTATAAATAATTAATTGCAGTAATAATGCCAGAGCACTGTATAAATTACCAGTGCAAAAAAGCCCGTAAAAACGGGCTTGTTCAATTGCTAACCTGTTAGGCTAAAGAGCGCAGCAAACCTTGAGTATTTTTACGCATGGTTCGGGCTATCATGAAGTAACCTAGAGATGCTACAAACATGCCCCCTACTATTGGCCCAATTAACCAAATATGTGGGTGCAGCTTACCGGCTAAATCGAACATCTCACGTTGCACGATTAATAAGGCAACATCGCTAACCAACGCAGCTACGAAGCCTGCCGCGCTGCCGAGTAATAAAAATTCATACAAGGTCGCATTTTTTATTAACCGTCCTTTTGCCCCTAAGGTACGCAATATAACAATTTCTTGCATCCGCTCACCCAAGCTTGCTTGTACTTGTGAGATCAATACTAAGCCGCCGCACAACACCACAATCGCCAATACAAAACCAATTGCTAGGGATACTTGCGAAATAGTTGAGCGTATTTGAGTGACAAAACTATCTACGTCGATGGCGTTGATGGTTGGGTAACTACGTAATAATTGACTAAAGTCGCGTTTTTGCTCGGCATTAATTCGTACCGATGAAATATAGGTTGCCGGAAAATCCGCTAAAACATCAGGACTTAAAATAATAAAGAAGTTAGGCTTTAGTGTTGCCCAATTCACTTTACGAACACTGGTAATTTTGGCATCAAACGACTGTGCACCGATTAAAAAGGTCAAGGTATCACCAAGTTTTACATCTAAGCGCTCAAGCATAGACTCTTCTATTGACGCCTCCGCGGTCGCGTTATCAGCAAACCACTTACCATCAATGATCTCATTTTGTGCAGGCGCTTGCTCAAGCCAAGTAAGATTAAGCTCGCGACCTATACCTGAGCGGGCTTCTTCGTCTTTCTTTTCGTTATCTTGTAATGACACTTCACGGGCAACCAGTTCGCCATTCACTGCGTTTACACGCCCTCGCACAGTTGGATAAAAGTCAGACACCTGAATGTTCTTTTGTTCTAAAAACGCATTAACATCTGGTAATTCTGTTTCAGTGATATTAACCAAAAAGGCATTTGGCGCGTCGCTAGGTAGTTGCGACTGCCAATCCGCGATCATATCGTTTTTAAGTACCACTAAAAATAACAGCAGTTTTATAGCAAGTGAAAAACTGATCAACTGCACCGCATTGGCATTGGCACGTTTTTGAATAGAGGCAATCGCAAGTGACCAGCTACTACCTGGACGCAGGCCTAACTTACGACCACCACCGAAGATCAACCGCGAGAGCAAAAATAAGATAGCGATTAAAATCAACGTTGATACAAATAAAATAGCGGTGATTTTTAAGTTATTACTAAATAGCCACATAAGTAAAAATACCGTCACAGCCGACATGCCTAAATGCACTTTACTCACTAACAACTTATCGCCCAAGTTACGGCGTAATACTCTAAGCGGTGGAATATCAAATAAGTCTAATAACGGTTTGATTGAAAACATCACGGCACATATTACACCGGTGCTGATCGCGACAAACCAAGGTTTTAAACCCGCCGCAGGCAAAGTGTTATTCATTGATTTTGCCAAATAGCCAGTGGCAATTTCTTGTAAGCCATAACCAATTGCTAAACCAAGGATCACCGATAAACCACACACTAAAGATAAGTGCAGTAAGTAGATTTTGCGGATCATCGCGCGGCTACCGCCGAGCGTTTTCATCATCGCAACAGGGTCATATTGGCGCTCACAATAACGTTTAGCCGACACCGCAATGGCCACTGCCGCTAAAATAATCCCTAATAACCCCGCGAGTAATAAAAAACTTTCAGCGCGGTTTAAGCTATTAGCAATAGGCGATTGTCTGTCTTTTACTCCATACCATTGCTGGTTTTCTTTTATTTGTGGCTTTAGCCACCCATAAAAGTCGCTAATATCACCTTCATCGCCGCTGTACAATTGACGGTAAAAAACACGGCTGCCAGGTTGAATAACTTCAGTTTTTTCTACGTCTTGATTGTTTAACAACACACGACGACTGCTCGAAAAAATATTAAATGGCGCATCCGGCTCTTCAACTAGCACTTTTTCGATATTAAATTGTGCAGCCCCTAGCTCAACGGTATCACCCACTTTTACATTTAACGCATAAAATACCGATTCACTGAACCACACATTACCCACCGATGGTCCCTGCGTAGCAACTTCTATCTCACCAGTTAAACTACTTTTGACTTTAAGCTCACCTTTTAGGGGGTAATGCTCCGATACTGCCTTCACTGAGCTTAATTGCATTTCATCATTAGCAAATAACATAGTATCAAAGTAAGTTAACTGCGCGGTTTGCAAATTATACTCGCTGGCTTTCGTTAAATACTCATCGGGTAGCACATGATTACTTGCCAACACACGATCAGCAGCAATAAAGGCACTGCTTTTTTGCGCAATGCTTTGCCCTATTCGGTCAGTTACCATAGAAAGTGTTAATACCGTCAATACCGCCAGCGATATTGCCGCACAGATCACCGTGAGTTCACCACGGCGAAACTCACGACTAAATAATTTTAACGCTAATTTAGCCCACATTCGCCACAGCCTCATTGGTATTTTTAACTAATTGCCCCGCTTCAATTTGCAAAACATGCTGACATTTCGTAGCCAGCGCTTCGTCATGGGTGACTAACACTAAGGTAGTGCCGTGCATTTTATTAAGGTCGAATAACAATGATTCTATTAATTTACCATTTTTGCTATCAAGGTTAGCGGACGGCTCATCTGCGAATAATATTTTGGGCGTGCCAATAAATGCTCGAGCAATAGCAACACGTTGTTGCTCGCCACCAGAGAGTTGCGATGGGTAATGCTCAACACGATGACTCAAGCCCACTTTTTCAAGTAACTCAAGTGCCTGCTGTTTGGCATTTTTTTCGCCTGCAAGCTCAGCAGGTAGCATTACGTTTTCAAGTGCGGTTAAACTCTGCACTAACATGAAAGATTGAAATACAAAACCCACTTTAGCTGCTCTGAGTGCTGCACGTGCTTCTTCATCAAGTTCATGCAATGGCTCGCCGTCTAAATAAATTGAACCTTGCGTTGACTGATCCAGACCTGCTAGTAAACTAAGTAAGGTTGACTTGCCAGAGCCAGATGTACCAACCACCGCCACTGAATCCCCAGACTTGACATTAAAGGTGATGTCGCTGAGGATGGGCAAATCCCCTTCAAGGGTAGTAACCGTTTTTGAAAGATCTTTAACCTGAATAATATTTAATTGAGATAGCGCTGACATATGATGTATTCAATCCTACGTTTTATATTCGTTTTACTGTTAGTAATCAAACCACTTACTGCAGCAGCTGACAACACAATTTTAATTTTAGGAGACAGTTTAAGTGCCGCCTACGGGTTAAAACAAGAACAAGGCTGGGTTCAGTTGTTACAAGATAAATATGATGCTGAACAAGCATCTATACAACTGATCAATGCCAGTATCAGTGGCGAAACCACCGGTGGCGCACTGCGTCGTTTAGACGCTCTACTCAATGAATTTCAACCTAGCCATGTACTTATCGAGCTCGGTGGTAACGACGGCCTACGTGGCTTTCCAATTAAACGGCTGAAAGAAAACCTAACAAGTTTAGTCAATAAGAGCAAACAAGCCGATGCCAAAGTAGCAATTATGGAAATACACATTCCACCTAACTATGGACCACGTTATACCGGGCAATTTACCGCAAGTTTTGCCACTATTGCTGATGAAACCGATAGCCATTTAATGCCGTTTTTCGTGCTTGATATCGCTGCAGATAAAAACCTAATGCAAAACGACAACATACACCCTAACAAAACTGCTCAACCTATGCTACGAGATACGATGTATAAATCGATCAATGACTGGATAAACTAACCGCAGAAAATTTATTTCGCTTAGTACGTTTAATAAATGTTCAAATAAACAAAAGCTTATTGATTTTTGAAAAAATATACGTACTATTGCTTGCAACGTCGGTATGTAGCGCAGCTTGGTAGCGCACTGTCATGGGGTGGCAGGGGTCGAGAGTTCGAATCTCTCCATACCGACCATTACTTCCCCTTAAATCTCCTGCACTTACACTAAATTGAAAGCTAACTTCTAAAACCCATTTGGATACGCTTTGTAATTCACGTTTTCATATGTCTTTTTAGTTTTTACTTAAACTGACAAAACCATGACTGAGTTAATTAGTCTTTAACTACTCAACATCTTTCTCAGCAGGCATCTCATACAGTTGTTTATACCAATCGTGTTAAGTTACTGACCATTTATAGCGACAGATAAATGACGTGATAACAAGGCGTAAATTTTGACATGTAGTTGTTCTACATGAAAAATTATAACGCAGTTAGCGCTTTATTTAGCTCGCTAGAATGGTTAAATATTTAAGTCGATTGGTATAAATACATGATGGCAATTAATGAATTGAATATCAAAATATACATATTCTCTCCATATGCATATTAAAATCT
>NZ_PNDT01000120.1:0-15241 GCF_005886375.1 Pseudoalteromonas sp. S1727 | reverse complement strand
GGAGCTAGGAGCTAGGAGCTACCAATATCATAATTAGACTCTTGCTCTTTAACAAAACCCTTTCTGTGTTTAATTAACGCCGCGATCATCGCTGCAACTTCTTTGACTTCAGATATTAGCTTTAATCCATACTCTTTTTCTATAAAGCCAATTTCAATGCCAATATAAAGTTGTGTAACTAACTCACCAGCCGAACCTTTAGCATAATATAAAAATCTAGATTCATCATTCACACTTTCTCGTTCAAGCCCCTCCGCAATATTCGAAGGGACTGAAACAGCTGAACGTGTCACCTGATCTTTAAAGCCGTAATCCTTACAATCTTTAGTAACTTTATAAATATCACAAGCTAAACGAGAAGCTCTTTTCCAAACATCCAGTTTTTCAAATTGCATAAAACGTCCCTCTTTAGTTTCCTAGTCCCTAGTCACTTCCCTAGAGCCTAGTCTTTTCCCTAGCACCTAGTAACCTATTACTTACTCGCCAACCCAAAAACTTCTTTCATTATTTGGGTGGTTTTGGCTATTTCAGTCTCAGTTAAAGTTGGGTGTACTAAAAACATAATTGATGTTTCGCCAAGCTCAACAGCGTTAGGTAGGCGTGTTTCTGGGCGCCATGGGGTGTTGTCGAATGCTTTTTCTAAATACACCTCAGAGCAACTACCTTGGAAACACGGCACGCCGCGCTCTACAATGGTGTTTACTATGCGGTCGCGATCCCAACCTTCGGCTAAGTAGTCTGGTTTAATAAACATGTAGTGTTTATATTCAGCGTGTTCGCTGTAATCAGGAACCTCAACTAAACGAATACAATCAAAGCCATTTGCGGCTTTATCAAGCTCGGCACCATACGCTTGGCGTTTCGCAGTCCAATCGCTCATACGCGTTAATTGAATGCGACCAAGTACGGCTTGCATTTCGGTCATGCGCCAGTTAGTACCAAAGCTTTCGTGTAACCATCTAAACCCTGGTGGGTGTTCGCGGTTATAAATTGCATCAAAGCTTTTACCGTGGTCTTTATAGCTCCACATTGTTGACCACAACTCTTTTGAGTTAGTGGTTACCATGCCGCCTTCGCCGCCAGTGGTCATAATTTTATCTTGGCAGAAACTCCACGCACCTACATGGCCAATACTACCTACAGAACGGCCTTTATACTTAGCGCCATGTGCTTGGGCGCAGTCTTCAATTACATAAAAGCCATGCTGTTTACTAAGCGCCATTATTTCGTCCATTTCAGCTGGCATACCCGCTAAATGCACAACAATAACGGCTTTCGTTTTTGGTGTAAGTACTGCTTTAATAGATTCGGCGGTAATGGCTTGACTGTTTAAGTCAACATCAGCAAATACCGGCGCTGCACCAGCGGTAACAATACTAGAGGCAGATGCTAAAAAAGTCCGTGGCGTAGTTATAACCTCATCACCAGCCCCTACATTTAACGCTTTAAGCGCCACATCCAACGCAAGCGTACCGTTACCAAGCGCTATTGCGTATTCACTATCAGCCCAGGTAGCAAATTCTTTTTCAAACTCACGTCCTTCAGTGCCCGTCCAATAATTAACTTTATTTGATAAAACTACGCGGCTTACAGCGTCAGCTTCTTCATGAGTAAAGCTTGGCCAAGGAGAAAATGGGGTGTTTAACATGATGTTCCTATTATAATTCCATATAGAAATGAAGTTTAATCTAACGCGCTACTGCAGGAGAGCCAAATACAGTAACGTTATTAGGTATATTTTTTACAACGGTACTGCCAGCACCAATCAAGCAATTATCGCCAATAGAGATTAACTGCCTCACTTGGCTACCAATACCAACCCAGCTTTTACTGCCAACAATAACGCCGCCCGCTAAAGCAACATTTGGGCAAATATGGGTAAAATCACCAATATTACAGTCGTGTTCAACAACTGCAGAGGTGTTGATAATACAACCCTGCCCAACTTTAGCAAATGCATTAATAATAGCACCGGCAAAAACCACCGTTCCCTTAGCTAGTGTTGCGTACTGACTTATAATTGCGGTTGGATGAATTAACGTTATGAGGTTAAAATTACTCTGTTGCAATAGCTGTGTTTTTTGCAGGCGAATATCATTATTACCAATAGCTACAACAACATCGGCAGGTACAACACGGGTATTCGTTAACGTAATTAAATCAGCACATGTGCCTTGTATTGGCCAATGTTCAATGTGAGTTTTAGTTGGGTAAGCGTCGTCATAAAATTTAACCGTAAAACCAAGTTGCTCAGCAATATCAGCAATAACCTTACCGTGCCCGCTAGCCCCCACTATTGCTAACTCTTTAGTCATTATTAGAGCCTTTAAATGGCTCAATAGTTACATGCCCGTCAGCACTGATACCTTCACGAACAAACACCTTTTTTACGGTAAGCAATAGTATTTTAAAGTCCAGTAACAAGCTTTGGTTGTCAACATACCACACATCGAGCTTAAATTTTTGTTCCCAACTAATTGCATTACGGCCATTCACTTGCGCCCAACCGGTAATACCTGGGCGTACATTATGACGACGTGCTTGCTCTGCACTGTACAAAGGTAGATACTGTACTAACAACGGTCGCGGTCCTACTAAGCTCATATCGCCTTTTAATACATTAAATAACCCAGGTAGCTCATCTAAACTGGTAGAGCGTAAAAAAGCACCAAACGGGGTCATCCGCTCATCATCTGGCAGTAAATTACCTTGTTTATCTTTACCGTCAAGCATGGTTCTAAATTTCATCATTTTAAAAATTTTACCATTCAAACCAGGTCGGTCTTGGGTAAATAAAATAGGCGAGCCCAATTTAAAACGAATCAGTACAGCAACAACAACTATTACAGGGAGTAAAGTGAGTATTGCACAAAAACTAACAAAAAAATCAAAAGTACGCTTAATCATTGACAGCATCCAAAAGTGTTTTCTCTATTCGTGCGGCCATTATATCCCTTGAGAAATACTCATACGAGAGCACTTTACAACTTTCAATGGCATTAGCGTACTTACTTTCATCGTTTAAAAAACACGAGATACTTTTAGATGCTTTCTCATAATCATTAACATCCAACACTAAACCACAATTATGCTCATTAATGAACTTTTGTTGCCAGCCACCGTAATTAATTGCAATAGGAGTTTGTGATGCTAATGCATCAAACAATTTATTTGCCGAGTTATGCCACATTTCTTTCACTGGGCCAAATAAAGATAACGATAAGTCAGCAGCAGATAGCAAATCAACGATCTCAGTTTTAGGAACTGGTGGTAATATATAAAGATTATTATTTAAAACCTCTGCTTTTTCGGCATCAGCAATTACTTGTTGTTTTTCCATGCCATCACCAATAGCCACAAAGCATAAATTAGGGTCAAGCTTCTGGGCTGCTTTAGCAAGCTCAACGATATAGCCCACCTTATTGATTAAACCGAAAGTACCTGTATAGGTAATCAACTTACGGCCATTCACAAAACCTAGTTTAGTACTTAAGTAGTTACGACCAACACTTTTATCAACATCAAATAAATCAGTGTCGCAGCTATTAGTTGCTAAAGTGACATGCTCAGCGGGAACTCCGTGCCTTGTTATACCCTCACACATCCCTGGGGATAAACCAATAAGGCGCTTGGAATTTTTATAAGTGTATTTTTCTAACCAAGTGGCAAACTTAATAACCAGCTTATTTTTAATAACGCCTGTTGCTACAGGTAACTCAGGCCAAAGATCGCGCACTTCAAAAACCAGCGGCTTTGCTTTAAATTTAGAGTAGATTAGCCCAGGAATAGCAATAGTTAATGGTGTACTGGTGGCAAATACAACGTCAGCCTCGATTTTAAGCGACTTTAATGTAGAGCGAATTGAAAAACTGATAAATTTGAAAATACGCTTAATAAAACTATCTTTATTTGAGTAATCAAGATGCAACACATGCAATTTAATGCCATCAATTTCAACAAAGTTCCAGCCATTCTGTAAATTATAATTATCAGAAAAGTAGGCCGAACTTGTTACAAATGTAACACTGTGGCCATTTTTAACTAAACGTTTCGCCATTTCATATGAGCGAGTTCCCGCATTCGACTCTGGTGTAGCGAAATACTGGTGGAGATATAGAATATCCATTCTTTTTATTGCCCTAGTTTTATGAAAAGAAACCTTTCAGGAGTAATTTTAGGTTTTTCACAAAAGTAAATTCACTCTTAATAGTAAAAGCCCATTTTAATATTAAAATTAGAGCTAAAGGAAAAGAGAAGTTTTTGAGAAAAAAACCTTTCGCTTGTAAGTTTTTTGCGTAATCTACATTACGGTTTTCAGGTAAAGTGGTATGGTAGCAAAGTGTTTGACCACTAAAGTACACATTTGCTCCTTTATCAAAACTATCTAACATAAACTGATTCTCTTCACAGCACGGCAACGCCGTACCCAAACCTAGCTTTTCATTAAACTCTATTTTATTTTCTCTAATGAAGTTAACTCTAGCTATAATTTCTATTGACGAGACTTTTAAAGATAAAAGACGACTAAACTTTGAATACTCAGTATAATTTTTATAATATTTTCCGCGCTCTTCAAGAGAACCAATTCTAATAAGTGCAATATCAGCATCATCAATTAAAAAGGAGTCTAAGAAAGAAAGTAATTGAGTTTCATTTATTAAAAAATCATCATCTTGAAACCAAATCCAATCCGTTTCGGTTTCTTTAATTGCAACATTTCGACTTTTGCTCAAACCTTTATTCATGAGTTTAATAATTTTAATATCATCAGTTACCTTGCTTTCGCATTCATCTTCCAACTGAGACACCACTAAAAAATTAACTCGACCTTTCGTAAGTTCACTTAAATTAGATATTTTTTTTATTACAGTATTGCGCTGTGCTTTAACTGTAGATATAGCAATCGTTAATTTATTCAAGATTCAACACCTTATGTAAAGTAAGAAAACTAAAAGTCATTTAGAGTTATTTATAACTTACCTAAGAACTCTACTTTGCTCTTTGAAAAACTCATAAAAGCAAATCATAAAAAGTATTTTCATCATTGAAACACTATAAAGAACCACATCGCCTTTATATTGATAAACAAAAAACAATACAAAAACTAAAAAAAACAGTGTTCTTTTTCCTTTAAAGTTTGTACAAGCATTAAAAACAAATAGCAATATGATAAAAGAGATATAAATAAACAAAGAGCCAACCAAACCAAAGTTTAACAAAAAGCGCATATATCCAGCATCGGTATCCATATAATAACCGCCATCGACACCACTATACATACCATCCCCAAAAAACAAATTATCCTTCGGTGGATAAAAATACATATTCTGAAGAGCAATGGTTGATGATGTTGAAACTTGTCCTGTCGATAAATAATTATAAACATTTTGAAATGCATAATTCATATATTTAGTTATAATTTCTGCTGTTTTTTCATCAGCGACAATAACTATATACAATAAATAAGTTATCAACACAGAGGTAACCAGATACTTGAGGAAATGAATAAAAGTATTGGCAAAACCATAACTTACAAAATAAAAAACCACCCCCAAAACAAAACCTAAAACAGCAGTTCTCCCAGCAGATAGAGATGCAATTAAGCATAGAAAAAATAATAAATACTTAATTACAAAGTGTAATGACTTTTTTTCAAAAGCAAACCAATAGTGGAGACATAAGCCCAAAAACCCCATAGCAGTCGAAAGGCCAAATGCAATAGAGCCACTTAAACCTAAACCACGAACACCACCATATGTTGCCATTCTCTCTAGCTGAGAGTCATTTCGGATATAAGATTGAATAAAATCTCTAATATCAGGAAAAATAAGCATTAAAAGTATAAAAAAAGTTTGCAATAGAAAGAGGCTTACTAAAATGTCAAAAATTGATTTATTCGGATTCCAAACCAATAAGAGCGAAACTAGAGCCATGATAGATAGGAATGAGAGAAAACCATTAACCCAAGTCGCAAGCATCGAAAAATCATAAGCACCGATAATAATAGTATTAAATGATATATAAAAAATTATAAGAGCGTATAGAGCGGCCAAACATAATATCTGGGCTGTTTTTATAAATCTAAAGAAAACATTCAAAGCTCTTTGATTAAATAGTAGCAATAGAAAAGAAAAGACAAACGATACATGTGAAGAATTAATAAAAGAAAACAATTTAAAAGCAAATATAGAACTAAAAAACAGTGTCACCAATAAAAAATACTTAACATTACAAGATATATTCATACAGTCACTTTATATCTAGAACAAACTTACTAAAAGGAGGAGCTCACTCTATTTTAGGCGAGCATATAACAATATACTTAACTACAAACCCTAAAAAGCACTTATTACAAACCTCTTCTTTCCTTAAGCCGCCTCCAAACACCACCTATTATTGGAATATTTACATTAACATATAACGACAACACTGTTTTATAGTTTGTTCCATTAATATTACTTATTAATTCAACTATAGAAAACGATGATTTCTCTAACTTTTTACGCATCACAAACATGGAGTTAAGATGTTTTCTTGTCATATATTTATTATATTTTCTACAGAACAACTCTAAAGCTAAAAGCCTTTTCTTTGGGTTACCACTAATGCGCTCTGCTTCATGCTCGGTATGCCAAATATACGTTGCATTTGTAATCTTTTTAGCTGGACCAAAATTTAAGACTAAGCGAACCCATGTATCATAATCTTGAAACGCAGGAAAAGATTCATCAAAGCCATTAACCTCACGCATCCTTGAAGTTAATGTGAAAACTTGATTACCCACTTTATTATAATGCAACAAACTATTAAGAGTGATAATCCCGCAATCTAAAGAGTGCTTAATTACACTCCCACCAACATCCTGCAATAAACTCGAAGCGACAAACGCATAACTTTCATCAAATGCATTGAATAAGGTTTCTAAATGATAAGGAAGGAACTCATCATCATCATCTAAACCTGTAATGTACTTGCCTTTAGCAACAGATATTGCATAATTACGTGCTGCACAAGCCCCTTTAGGTTGTTCATGCTTCAAGTAAATAATATTATTATGGCTATTAAGGTAATGTTGAATTACTTCTTTAGTATCATCTTTCGAACCATCATCAACAACTATAATTTCGACATTTTTATAACTTTGGTTAAGCGCTGAGTTGAGCGCTCTTTTCAAGAGCGCTGAGCGATTATGGGTAGGGATATAAACGGATATTAAATCATTACCCATTATTTACTTCGTCCAAAATACTAAAAACATCCTGCCACATCAATTCCGATTCATGCTTATATTTTATTATATTCTTAACATACAACTCATCATCAATTGTTTCTATACTCGCGAGTAATTTGCTTTTAATTTCGTCTTTTTGAATCTTTGGTGAAAGTAAATATTCAGCTCGAGCGTATTCTTCGAATAATTTCTCATATTTATGACTCCAACTAGTGCCCAAGCATGGCACTGACTGAGTTAACCCACTAACACAACCGTGGAAGCGAGAACAAATAATCGCTTTACTTGAACTAATAATGCCTTTAACTTTCAAAGGATCAGCTTCTTTTATTATTTCAAGACCGCCTTCTAATAGCTCTGAAACTTGTGTACATATGTCACCATCCGCATCCCCTTCATGATTAAGTAGCACAGGAGTAAACCCTAATTCCCTGACGACTAATGCTGAGTTTTTCAAAAACTCTATATATGTGTCTTTCCATTGGGAGTTATTGTTTCTTGTACTTATCATATTGCAATTTGGTATTAGTAGCACTTTATCTGAGTAGTAAGTGTAATCATGATCAACAGTCCCCTTTACCAAATTTGTAAAGTCAGGATATAGCTTCACATTAGCATTGCTACTGACCGAGTGAGTCATATTTTCAAAGCTCGCTTGCTCTCTAGCACAGATCAAACTTGCCTCGCTAAACCCCTTACGAACAACTTCACTATAAATATCTTTATTAAAAGGCCCCAAAGCTTGTGGAAGAAAAATATACTTTTTGTTTTTCTGCTTTAGCCTGACAATCTCTTTTGAGGTATTCTTTATTGTTATTAAAGGCCACTGATCTCCATAAGAGAAACCAGAGGCGTCCAAAATCACATCAATATCAGCCTCTGTAACAATCCCAAAAGTGCTCTTTAACCAATTTCTAATAGCTTTTGGTATGAAATACGTTAAGCCATTCAAATCATATGATTTTTTTCTAAAGGAAAATTTTTGATAGCTCCCAACTTTCATCCTATCCTTATAAGATGAATTTCCATTTGGAGCTAAAACGAATATAACTTCTTTATTGTATGCTTCAAGTTGTTGTAAGACAGCATGCAGCATTAATTCAGCGCCTTTATTTACAAACTGAACACCTTTAATTTCTATTATCATTTTATTTAACTACCTTTATTAAATCTGTACAGTCCTTTTTTTGCGAGTATGGTATACCACCTTCAGGGTCAGCATAACCAACAGCTAAGAGCATAATTGTACGTTCATATTTTTTTAAGCCTAATAGTTCATCTAACATTTTTTCCCTTGACTCAATATCAGGCCAATTTATTGCACATGTGCTTAAACCAAGCGTTTCCAGAGCTAACATTAGCTGCATGGTAACTAAAGCTCCATCAATGTATATTACATGTCTATCTCTTTCTGCAGGATAAGATGATAGCTCTCCTACGACAGCAATAATTGTTTTTATATTATGAGAAAAACCTACAGTTCCCATTGCGCAATCTGCCACTTTCTTAACTAAATCTTTATTCGTGACAGTGTGAAACTTAAAAGGCTGACGATTGCATGCAGAGGGTGCTTGAGTCGCTATATTAACAGCTTTCCTGATTAAATTTACATCAACATCCCTATCTTCGTACCAGCGAACCGACCGTCGTTGCTTGAATAACATTTCTAGTTGGTCAAAAGAAATATCTGCTTTTGGTATACTTTTATGAGAATAGGGTATACTTTTTGACTGGTTTAATATTTTACTATCTGAACAAACTCTGTAATACACTTCTCGAGCCGCGTCTATCTCAGGGCTTGAACTTACCACTTCAAAGTATTTGCTTAATACATCAATGAACCAAGTTCTCTCACTTTCTTTAACTGCATCTTGTTCAATCGCCAATTTAAAGGAGCTAACAGTTTCACCTATAAATGCATTACCAAAAACATCCCTTCGTGGCCTCATAATTAAGCCTTTCTCTAGACGGTGAATATTTCTTCGCAATAAAACACAACTATCTTCAATACTCTCTAAAGATTCATAATATTTGATTCGTCCCTTTAATACTGACTGGTGCTCTCTCATAAAACTGCTATTAAAAAGAAAGTAGTATAGCGAAGAAGTAATCTTTGTTTTTGCAAAAATTAATATTGCTAATTGATCAACTTTATCCACTAACTTCTTTATTTTTATCAAGAGTGTGATTGGAGCTATTCTTTTTAAAAAAGTTTTCATAATTTATTCTTCAAGACTCTGTAAGGAAATGTAATTGTATTCGTCATTATTAAGGCCATTGGTATTGTTTTACTGTTAAACCACAGAACTAAATAACTAGATAAGGCGCATGAAATCAAAGTAGCCCAAGCAGCTCCATTGATACCGTACTCAGGAATCCAGATGTAATTTAAATAAACATTAACAATCGCAGCTATTCCATGAGTCAATAAAGAAAACTTTAAGAGTCCCTCCGCAATTAACCATTTGCTAAGAAGTGCTCTTAAAAACATAAATACTCCTGCCCATATATGTATACTCAATACTTGAGAGGCTAAGCTATACTCTTTTCCATACAAGGTACTTATTAACTGTGGCGAGAATAGGGTTATTAGTAAAGCTACTGAAATCCCTAACCAGAATAGAACATCACAAAGACGCTGTAGATTATACCTATATAAACTTGGTGTAGCTTTACTTTTTAATAGCTTGGGATAAAAGGAAGTTACTATCGCAACAGGAAAAAAATACCAAACTTCAGATATTCGAACTGCGACTGAATATATTCCCAAATCTTCACTTCCTAACATTTCACCTATCATTAGCTGGTCAACTTTCAAATATACGATTGCCATAAAGCCTGAAAGTATTAACCATCTAGATTGGGAAAGTAATTCTTTTGCATATTTAAGATCAAACTTAAATACTATCCCATTTTCTTTTTTTATATTAAAAAAGAAAAATAGCCCTCCACCTATCGCTATAGGCTCCAATATAACAAGTATCAAAAAGTATGATAATGGAAGTTCAAAGTATACTGATGTTAACTTTAATAAAGAACTCACTATCAATACTATTATCCTAGTTGTTACAACATATTGTGACTGGACTCTAGATTGAAAGTAAAAATCAAACAGTAATAATGATGAAAAACTCCCGCCTATCGCAGCGAGTACAAGCCAGTTTGAAGTTATCAGTAAATCTGTATTCCATATAAATACTGTAGCTAATACTATAGCTATACAGCCTCCTGAAATCCGTAGTAGCAAAGCAGTGCCAAGAATCAGCCCATCATCTCTGTTACTATTAACTAGTTCTCGAACGATTAATGCATTCAAACCTAATGCAGAAAAAGGTGCTAATATTGCTATAAATGAGATTAAATAGTTTAGCTTCCCAAATTCTGAAGGGGATAAATACCTAGCTAAAATAATTGAAACTAGTAAGCTTAGGCCCATAGTGACTATTTTTTCACTAAACAACCAAGTTATATTGCCTAAAGCTTTTCTTGTTGAAGTCAAGTTAGTTCCTTGCAAATTTATTTTAGAAACACAAAGAAAAGAATATATTACGGAGTATTATTTAAAGTACTTAGGATAAATAGCCCCACAGACTAAAAACTACTCCTATACTCTGCCTTTTAATATTTTGAGTAAACAATTCTTAAGGTATACTTGTAAAAGCCCTAAAACATTCCATTATTAGAGCCTAAAACCCAATATTTACCTTTTATTTGTCTGTTTTATATTCGTAATTATAATAACCGTAGTAACCATATGCGTTGCTGGCTTTTTTAACTACGCCATTAAATACTACGCCTTTAACCTCGGTGCCGTTTTGCTCAAAGCGGTTGCGGGTTAGCTCTATTTCTTTAATATGGTTTTGGCCAAAACGGGCTACCAATAAAGTTGTGCCGGTATGGGCGCTGACAATTGCCGGATCTGTTACCGCTAATATCGGTGGCGTATCAATTATAACTAAATCGTATGCTGCGCTTACCTCAGCTACCAGCTTGCTAAAGTTGCTGTGCATTAATAGCTCTGATGGGTTTGGCGGTATTTGCCCGCGGGTAATTACATTTAGGCCTTCAACCTGAGTTGGCTTAGTAACCTCTGCAAGGTTTAAACGCCCTGATAAATAATCACTTAAACCATCGTCCCACTTTAAGCCGAACTGGGTTTGAAGGTAACCTTTACGCATATCGGCATCGATGATCAGTACTTTTTTACCGCTTTGCGCCAGTACTGCCGCTAAGTTTACTGATATAAACGATTTACCTACACCAGGGCTTGGGCCCGATATTGCAATAAGGTTATTTTTAGCTTCCATCATCGCAAAATGTAGGCTGGTACGTAAGCTACGCAGTGCTTCAACCGATAAGTCAGCCGGGTTATCTAACGCCAAAATTGATTTAGGCTTATTGGTTTTATTTTTCAGCGCTTTACTAAAACCTGTGAGTTTATCTTGATAGTCTGAATACGGCACACTGGCGTAAACAGGTAGGCCAATGGCTTCAATCTCGTTAGGGTCTTCTACCCCTTTGTGCATGGCTTTTTGCACTAATACTATTGCCACTGCCAACATGCCGCCTAGCATAGTGGCCATCACTACAATGAGGGCTTTTTTAGGCTTAACTGGTTTTGAGGTATTTACTTCTGCGTGGTCAATCACTCGTACGTTACCCACAGTACCGGCACGTACAATATCAAGCTCTTGAGTTTTACTCAGTAATAGTGTGTAAATTTGGTTACTTACCTCTACATCGCGCTTTAAGCGTAGTAGCTCTTGTTGGGTCTCTGGTAGGTTACCCACTTCGCCAACGAGCTCTTTTTTCTGATCGTTAACGGCGCTAATTTGCTCAACTAAGCCTTGGTAGCTCGGGTGGTCTTTTTTAAACTTACGGCTCATTTCTAGGCGCTTTAACTCAAGCTCTTGCAGTTTGGTTTCAAGCTTTACTACTTGCTCTAACACCCCTTGGGTTTCAAGGGAAATATTAATTGATTGGCGCTGTATTTGGTAATCATTAAAACGCTGCTCAGCAAACTCAAGTTGCTTTTTAATTTCAGGTAGTTGGACTTCTAAAAACTCTAATGATTTTTGCGCTTCTGCTGAGTTGCGCTCAACATTACGGCGTACATAAATAGAGGCTACTTTATCTAGCACTTTTTCAGCATAGTGTGGTTTTGCACTTTGTAAGCTTAAGTTAATAATGCCGGAGTCTTTACCTTTTTCGCTGGCACCAATCTCTGTTTGTAAATCTAAAATGGTGTTTAAGCGATCTTTACGAGTAAGTGTAAACTCAGTACCGGCACGGGCATTTAAACTACGTACCGTTAAGTTAAATTTACCGTTTGTTAGCTCTTGCCCCACTTTACCCGCTAATATTTGCTCGCCCTCGCCATTTAATAACGCAATGCTATTGTTTGCTTGCGCTACTAATGTAAAGCCCAAACCAATCGCCGAACGGGGTACATCAAACCTAAATACATTGATGCTTTCACCGCCCCATGCATATGAACTTGCACCAAAGCTTGGCTCTGCTAACTCACCCTCGTTCATTGGGGTAAATTTACGATACGCCCGGCTACCTATAAATGGGAATAACTTAGGCTCTGCCACTATATCTAGTTGCAACGTATCAACGGCTTCACCAATCACTGAGCGAGACTTGAGTAGTTCGATCTCTGTTACTGCGGCTGAGGTACTTTCAAACATGCCGGCCATATCGTCAAAACCTGGCACTGAGCCACCGCTTTCTTCCACTTGGATCATCGCGGTAGCTTGGTATATAGGGGTCGAAAACACCGCATAGACCACACCAATCGCCATAAAGAGTGTGGTTAAAGCAATAATAAAATATTTGCGATCTATTAATGCGCCGAGTAGGGCCATTAAATCTATTTCTTGGCTTGCTTGTGTGTCTTGTCTGTTTTGTTTGTTTGCTGCTAACGCAGTGGGCTGAGCATTCATGTACTAGCCTATCCTTATAAATACTTTTGCCAAGCGCTACAGGCGCTGTCGATTAATGCATAAACGTGTTGAAACGCTTCTAAGCTTTGTCGGTATGGATCGGGGATTTCTTTATCACCTAACCATTTCCCTAGTAAAAACGTTTTACCTCGCGCCTCTGGGTAACGGCTGCACAAATCGGTTAAATGGCGGTGTTCCATAACTAAAATAACACTATTTTGTGCCACAAGGCTTGAGGTTAATTGCCGACCTTGGTGTTCGTCCATATTAATACCATGGGGGGCCGCTATTTGCTTTGCTGTAGCATCAGCAGGTTTACCTTCAAGTGCGGTTAACCCCGCTGAAGACACGTTAATGTTTTTACCTGCCAATTTACTTTTTAATACGTACTCTGCTGTTGGGCTGCGGCAAATGTTGCCTGCACACACCACTAAGATAGAATCAAACATCGTAATCCTTAGTTTGTTGCAGCTAGATCATCAATTGAATCAACCGTTGCGATAGACGGTAATAGCAAGCTTATTACACGGTTCCAACGGGCAAGTGGTGCTGAGGTTACATACACGATATCGTGCGGTTGTAATTCAAACTGCTCTGCTAATACTAAAGCAGCCACATTTTTTGCGTGCAATTGGTATACATCAGCAATCACACCGTCGGTTTCAAGGTTGCGCTTGCGCAGGACAAATACCCCATTTGCATCAGCGGTATTTTCGTTTAAGCCACCCGAGTTGCTTAATGCTTCGGCTAGGTTTAGGCCATAGCGGTTAATACCTACAGAGCCTGCCCGTTTAACATCACCTAGTACAAATACATTTTGTAGGTCATTACGATTTACATGCACTATGTCACCGTGTTGTAGTAAACGGTTTTGCGAAATGTCACCGTGCGCATAAAAGTCATCAAGTTTAATCACTTCGGTTTTATCGCCACGGGTAAAGGTAACTGTGCGCCAGTCGGCAGCATCCGTTAAACCACCAGCTTGGTTTAAAGCGTCAATTAAAGTCAGTGGTACTTCGGTTACAGGGTAAACACCTGGTTTAGTTACTTCACCGGTTACGTAGGCTTTTTGGCTTCTAAAACCCACTACTTTAATGTCGATTTGTGGATCTTCAATCACTCGGCTTAGGCGTTTAACGAGTTCAGCATGTACTTGCTGTACGGTTTTACCTGCGGCTTGAATATTTGGTGCGTAGGCGTAAGTAATTGTGCCATCTGCTTGTACACGAAAACCATCAAACTCTGCGGTACGTTGTACTGCAGCGGGTATTGTTAGCTCTGGGTGATCCCATACGCCAATAGTGAGTACGTCACCTACTCCGAGTATATATTCGTAATTTTGGGTGTCTATGCCGTCAAGGCTAGAAGGTGGCTTAACTTTTTTACGTGTTTGCTTTTGCTGATAAATTAAAGATGAATCAATAATTTGAATGTTTACTTTTTCAAGGTCTTGTTCAAGGTTTTTTGTTTGTTCACCCGATTCGATTCCTTCGAAATGGCTACCGGGGATGATTGTACAACCTGTCATTGTTAGCAACGTTAGTGATGCTACAAGTGTTTTACAGCTTAGCGCCATTGTTTATTCCCAAAATAATATTAAATTCTAAAACTTTCAGCTTATTTTAAATAAATTGCTGTTATTTTTTTGCTGGCTAATTAAAGCATGGCTACCCTTGCTTCGCAAGGTTGGCTGCACGTTTAGTGTGCAAGCGGTTAACTTTTTTGTAATCTTGGTTAAAGTTTCGGGCTTCGGGCTTCGGGCTTATCAAGCATTCTTGATTGTTTTTATTTACTTGCCAAATATTTTCCCATTTAAGCACGGCGCGTCTTAACCTTTTGTGAATAAGTCATTTAAGAACCATTTGCACAAAGAGAAGTGTATGAGAAAAGCCACGGGCTGCGGGTAACGAGTTTCTGGCTACGAATCCTAGCTCCTAACCTTTAATGGTTGTAGGAGAGCGCTTTAGCGCCGATGAGCTTTAACACATAACCAAAAACAATCACGGCTAAAGCCTGTTCCCACAAAAGCCAAAACACCTAGCCCCTAGTCACTTACCTAGAA